>NZ_JBPJZT010000030.1:0-34784 GCF_051216375.1 Variovorax glacialis
GCGTCAAAGACCATGCGCACCGCGCGCTCCATGACCTCAGGGGAAAACTTCGGTGACTTTCTCATCTTGGCTCCATTCTCAATCGAAGGAGCCTCCTCAAAATCCGGGGCGGTTCAGAGAGATTCGCGGCTGCGCACTGACATCCGACGCGCACCACATCCTCAGTCCATCGAATGAGATTTGGCAATGAACGCGGTCCTCGACAAGTCGACTGAGCTCGACGAGCTGTTTGAAGTTGACCCGATTTCGCGGACACCCGATCCTTACGGAAGAAGGAGTCCGATATGCCTGCATCGAAGCCTCCGTACCCGGCGGAATTCCGCCGACAGATGGTCGAACTGGTCCAAGCGGGGCGCACACCGTCGCAACTCGCGCGTGAGTTCGGCTGCACTGCCCAGAGCATCTCGACTTGGGTGGCTCAAGCCGCCACTGACAGTGGCAAGCCCGTACGCGGCAAGGATGTCCTGAGCAGCGCCGAGCGCGAAGAACTCGTGCGGCTGCGCCGAGAAAACCGACAGCTCAAGCTGGAGCGGGACATCCTGGCAAAGGCAACAGCCTGGTTCGCCGGCAAAGGCGAGAAGACATCCATCGGGTCTACGAACTCGTGAGTGCGAACCAGGCCAAGCTTCCCGTGCATACGATGTGCCGAGTTCTCAAGGTTTCTGCGAGTGGCTACTATGCGTGGCGAGATCGACCGCCGTCGAGGCGCTCGATCGACGACGCGGTGCTGGTGGAACGAATCCGGGTCATCCACGCCGAATCCGACGCTACCTACGGCATGCCACGGGTGCGAGCCGAACTGATCGACCAGGGGATGCGCGTCAGCGGCAAGCGCGTGGCTCGGCTGATGCGTGTCAATGCGATCCGAGGCGTCAGTCGGCGCCGTGGCTTCATCGTGACCACGCGACGCGACCAGCGACAACGCCCAGCGCCCGATCTGGTCAAGCGCGAGTTCATTGCCTGCGGCCCCAATGAGCTGTGGGTTGCTGACATGACCTACGTGCCTACCTGGGCGGGCTTCATCTTCCTGGCCATCGTGCTGGATGTATGGAGCCGGCGTGTCGTGGGCTGGGCGATCGGCGAGCAGATGACCGCCGATCTCGTGCTGGCGGCGCTGAACATGGCGCTGCAACAGCGCAAGCCCGACGGCGTGATCCATCACAGCGATCAAGGCAGCCAGTACACCAGCATCGCCTTCGGTGAACGGTGCAAGAAGATGGGCGTACGCCCGTCAATGGGCACCGTCGGTGATGCCTACGACAACGCGATGGCCGAGAGCTTCTTCGCCACGCTCGAATGCGAGCTGATCGACCGGCGCAGCTGGCAGACCAAGACCGAAGCCCGGTTGGCGCTGTTCACCTACATCGAGGGCTGGTACAACCCGCGCCGGCGTCACAGCGCTCTCGGGCAAGTCTCGCCGGCAACGTTTGAAAGGAACTACAAAGCATGTTCAAACAATCGCCTTGCCTCGAACACGACTTGACCACCGTCGGCGTCTGCGTGGCATGCGCCACGCCGCCGGTGGACAAGTCTTCGTCGTCGCCAGTCGCTTCGACTTGAAAATCAAGTCCCAACCCGTCCGCGCAACAGGGTCAAGTCCAGTTCGACCACTGCGCCTCCCTGAATGCCTCGGGAATACGTAGCAGCGAGCAGTAGGACGAAGGCCGCGGCAAGCCCGACCCCAATCGTGCAGCCGGCGCGTAGCGCGCTCGAGTGCGCCGTATCGCCAACCGGCCGCGCTGGCCGGTCAGCAGTCGGCTGCGCAGCACTTCCATTCGGTAACCGGGAGACGACCTCGGAGGTGCGGTTGTGGCCGGATGCGGCCGGTTGCATCGGGCGACGGCGCCGGCCTTGAAGCTCGTTATACGAGTTTCAGCGCGCGATGCGGACCCGCAGGAAGACGGACAGCAATCGAATCCTCGGGCGCCACTTTGCCTGTGACCAGCACGATTCCCATCACGCCAGCCTTCCGGACGAGTGCCCCATCTGCAGCGCTGCCGAGCACAGCCTGCTTGAGCCCTTTCCGAAAAGCATCCAGTTGCTTGCACGGATTTCTAAGGCCGGTCAGCCGAACTACCGCCGTGGACCCAATCTCAAGTTCGGTACCAGCGGGCAGCGCCAAAAGGTCGAGACCCTTCGTTGCGATGTTTTCGCCGATGTCTCCAGGTGAGATATTGAAACCGAGAGACGCCAACTCGTCGAACAGCTCGGCCTGAACCAGATGCACTTGGCGAAGGTTGGGTTGCAAGGGATGGCGCGCGACACGCGACCGATGTTTGACCGTCTCGCCAGAATGCGCATCCCCTTCCACGCCAAGACCCTCCAGCAGGCGAATGCTGCTCGTGCCCTCTTTGGAGAAGGTGTGGGAACGGCTCCGAGAAACGGCTAGGACATACGGCGTGCGCATCGTTGTATCGAGCATAGCTGAATGTCTGGTGTTGGCCGGTCACGGAGGCAGCAAAAATCCTGGTCTGTTTGCGCTTCAAATCGTTGGCGCGGGCTTGGTCAGCCGGCATGACTCGCCAGGACGCGAAGGGCGATGTATGGCACGACGTTGAAGAGAAGAATGCCAACTTTGTAGACCGCCATGCATGCGTAGTGGATGCCATCGAAGCGCTCTTCCGATATGTGGAACCATCGACCGTGGAGCCTTCGCATCCAGGCATGGGCAAACCTGAAGGCGACAAACCAAGCAAGCAATACGGCGTAGTTAAGCGCTGCGCACCACAGCAGAAAATCGCTCGCAAACTGAAGCGTCATTGCACGTTCTCCATGAGAGGCCGCTCGTGGCCGACTGTAGCCTGCCGGCTACCGAGCGCTTCGCGCCCTAAGCCGAAGTTCAACTTTCTCCAGAGCTGACGTTGGCCACCCGGCAGAATCGGCCTCATGAAGTCGAAGTCACCGGAAGCCCCCATCACCCCCACCTTCCGCCTGGAGCTCAAGGCCGGCATCGCAATGGGGCCCGGCAAAGCGGCACTGCTCCGCGCCATCGAGAGCTGCGGTAGCGTCTCGGCGGCCGCGAAGGAACTTGAGATGAGCTACAGCCGCGCCTGGTTGCTCGTGAAGAGCATGAACGAACAATTCCGGGAACCACTCGTCGCGCTCGGCCGCGGGGGCGCGCACCGTGGCGGAGCTTCCGTTACCCCGGCGGGCATCGCCGCGGCCGAACTGTACGAGACCATGCAGTCCGATGCGGAAAAGGCCATCGCCCCACATACGACTGCTTTCACTCGTCTCCTGAAGTAGCCTTGCTTCGCCGATATATTTTCGTAAGAATATCGGCGGCAGCTGAGCTGCAAGGAGATGAGTTTGTCCAACCTCACTGCCGAACGACCTGGCAGGCGGAACCATAGCGCTGTTGCGGGCGCAGGCGCTGCAGTGGGCTTCCTGGGTGGGCTCATCGGGCTCGGCGGCGCAGAGTTCAGGCTCCCGCTTCTCATCGGCCTGTTTCGCTATGCCGCCTTGGAGGCCGTCATTCTCAACAAGGCGATGAGCCTAGTCGTCGTCGCCGCGGCGCTGCCTCTTCGAATGACCAGCGTGTCACTGGCCAGCGTTCTCCAACGTTGGGACGTCATCGTCATGCTGCTCGCGGGGAGCCTCTTCGGAGCATGGTTCGGTGCAGGGTGGGCAATGGTCCTGAGAACTCAAACGCTCTATCGGGTAATTTCCCTCCTGCTGGCAGCAATCGCGGTCGTACTCGTCTTTGGCCATGATGTGCGGGCTACCGGCGTGCCCTACTTCAACGGCACCGCGCTCGCAGTGGCCGGCGCGCTGGCTGGCGTCGTCATCGGCGTTGTGGCCGCCGTGCTCGGAGTTGCCGGCGGCGAGTTGCTGATTCCGACCATCGTCCTCTTGTTCGGTGTGGACGTGAAGCTGGCTGGCAGCCTTTCGTTGGCCGTGAGCCTTCCGACGATGCTCGTCGGGTTCTTTCGATACAGACGGGACCCCAGTTTCAACGTCATTCGCGGCGAGGCGCGCTTCATCGTCACGATGGCCATCGGCTCATTGGTTGGCGTATTCATTGGCGCCCAGTTGCTTGGGGTGGTGTCGACCGCAGTGCTTTTGCCCCTTCTGGCCTTCATCCTGTTGATTTCAGCATTAAAGGTCTGGTGCCACGCCTGACCTGAGGAGAGTGCAATCATGAGCACGCCCACAGTCTTGATACTCGGTTGCGGCGACGTCGGCTCAGCGGTCGCGCACCGCCTGTTCATGCTTGGGGCCAACGTGGTTATGCAGGACATCGCCTCCCCGGCCCACCCGCGGCGAGGGATGGCGTTTGCGGATGCGATGTTCGTCGGCACGGCCACCCTGGAGGGCGTCGTCGCATGCCTTGCACCTAGTACCGATGTCACCAGGGACCTTTCGGTCGACGCAGACACCATCCCGGTGGCGGCTCTGCCAGTGAACGTTCTGACCCGGAATCTCGCCGTCGACGTGCTGGCAGATGCGCAGATGAAAAAGCGAAAGGTGTCCGATGACTTGAGGCCGGTTGCACCGGTCACCTTGGGACTGGGCCCCGGTTTCACGCCGGGCGGAACTGCCACATCGCTGTCGAGACCGCGTGGAGCACAGACCTCGGTGAAGTTCTCCGCGAGAGGTCCGCCGCGCCGCTGACCGGCGAGCCGAGGGCATTGGGCGGGGCAGGTCGAGAACGATTTCTCTATGCAGAGACAGCGGGGACGTGGCACACGGCGGCGAGCATCGGTGACCATGTCGCCGCTGGTGATGTCGTCGGTGCGCTCAATGGCCAACCTGTACTCGCGCCCTTGACAGGAACCTTGCGGGGCCTGACGCACGATGGCGTCAGCGTCGCAGAGAGGCAAAAGATTGTTGAGGTCGACCCGCGACAGCCGCCGGATGTCTTCGGCCTGGGCGAGCGACCTCGAGCCATCGCTCGCGGCGTATCGCGGGCGCTCGGACTGGGGTGCGAACTGCCCGAGGCCTTTCTTGGCTTCGAGGCTGAATACCGGCAGAACCTCGACTGCATGCCTATGAGCATGCGTCGCAAGCTGGACCTATGCGGATTCAAGGTGACCCTTGCTCAGTGTGCCGTTAGGAGTGAGCGAGACCCTCCCCGAAGCGCCTGGCGAAAGACCCGGTGAGCAAGCAAGGGTTCAGGCCTATCTGAACTACTGGGCCGGCAAACTTGGTACCGTGCTGGTCCCAGTGGCCCACATGCTCGAGGCAGACCTCGGTGCGGCCCAATGCATCAACGACGTGCCCGCAACCCTGCGGAGTCGGCTCTCGGAGCTCGCACATCCCAGCTTGCCGTTGGACCGGTGGGCCAGTCTGACAGAGCTCCAAAGATACGCTCTGGTCAAGCTCAGTCGGAGCAAGACCGCTCGGAATCTTCGGCCGGCCCTGCGAGAATTCGGACTGGATTTCTGCTGACGGTCGGCGCGCCTGCCAGGATTGGACAGCTATCGCGGACGTCCGTTCATGGCCGCATGACGCTTTCACGTCCTCCGGCCACGCGGCCGGTCGCGTGCAGCGTGAAGTACGCCGCTGGGGGTCCAGGGCCCGACCGCACGCGCCCCATGCCGCATAGAACGCAGGCTCGTCGTTCGCGTAGACGTCTGGGAGGCTCCCCGGCCCTGTGTATCTCCGGGCCGCGTACAGCTAAGGGCTTCGAGTGCATCACCTTTTTCCAGCGCGCGAGCAATTTTGGTCGAACCTCGCAGCCCAACCTTCGAGCTCCTCGCTCCTGAGCACGACCTCGAAGCGGTCGGTGACTGCCACTGCGTGCGCGGTTTCTTCATCCGATTGCAAACCATGGTCGACAGTGCGAAAAGCGCCATCCACTATTTGACCGCGCGAGTGCTCCGCCTTGCCCATCAAGGTCGTCTCTGCTGCGGCTCGAGTAGTCCAGGACAACGCGAGCGATACGTTCCTCAACCAGGTTGTGGAGGCAACAGCTGCCCCTCGCTTGACTTTCACCAGGGCCTGCCGTCAACTGCCCTCAGGGAGCGCCGATGATGGACCTTCCGCCGAGGACGTGCAGACACTGCACCTCGGTAGTCACGCGCTCTCCATCCCCGTAGAGACGTGAACGGCGTCCTGACGGTGACCTACTCGCACTCGCCGAGTGCATCCGCTTTCTCGCGCTCCACCTGACCCCGGCACACAGCAGCAAGCGTACTCCTTGCCGTCATACATCGGCAATGTCGAATTTGGTGCGTGCACCCCAGCCAGCTCGAACGCGGGTCCAGGTGGCCCCTCATTCATACCACTACTGGAGCAAACTATGAAGCGAGTGGTCCATTCAGTGGCGGCGGCCTGCGCGGCGCTTCTTGCTCTGCACGCGGCGAACGCCGGCGACACACTCACAAAGATTCGTGATTCGGGCAGGGTCGTGCTCGGCGTGCGGGAGTCGGCAGCGCCGCTGTCCTATACGACGGGCAACGAGACATACATGGGCTATCACGTCGAACTCTGCCGGCGCGTGCTCGCGGGCATTCAGAGAGCCTTGAATTTGCCCATCCTGGAGACCAGGTATCAGGTTGTCACCTCGGTCACCCGCATACCGCTGGTTCAGAACGGAACCGTGGACTTGGAGTGCGGGACCACGACGAACAACCTGGCCCGACAAGAGCAGGTCGCGTTCGCATTGACCACCTACGTGACGGAGATTCGGATGGTCGTGCGCAAGAGTTCGGGCATCACCTCCATGGCACAACTCGCAGGTCGCAACGTCGCGCTGACAGCCGGCTCGACCGGCGTCGCAGCGCTGAGGAAATATCTACAGGACAAGGGCCTGGCGGTGAACGAACTGATTGCCAAGGACTTTGCGGAGAGTTTCCTGCTGGTCGAGACCGGGCGCGCCGATGCGTTCGTCATCGACAACAATGTCGCGGCCGGCAACATTTCCATGGCCAAGAACCCGTCGGACTTCATGGTGACTGGCGAGGTCCTCCACGTGGAGCCGAACGCCTTGATGCTGCGCAAGGACGACCCTGCGTTCAAGAAGGCGGTGGACGACCAGATTCGACGGCTGATGTCGAGCGGCGAACTGACGAGGCTCTACGACAAATGGTTCATGCAGCCCATCCCACCAAGGAGCCTCCCTGTGAACCTGCCCATGGGCGAATCGTTGAAAGGCCTAATCGCGAGCCCAAACGACAAGCCGGCTGAGTCCTACTAGGAGCCGGATTCCGCCCGTCGCGCTAGTCCTCGGTTTGCCGAGCTTCGGCCTGCCGGCTCCAAGGCGCCTCGCGATGCTCGCGCCAAGCCATCCAGCCTGGTTGAACGACCGCAAGCTCGAGCAAGGTCGGGTCTCGGTCAACCATGCTTGCCAGCGACACAAGCACTTCCTCTGCTGGGTCGAAGGCGTCTCCGGTGAGAAATTGCCAAGCGCCATCTTCTCCATCCCGAGAGGCCATCAGAACGGGCTTGATGCCGTTGACAATGGACCGGACCGTGAGGCAGCCCACGTTGGGCGGGCTTTCGAATGGCCAATCACGCGGTTCCGAAGTCATCGCTGAGTCCTGGCCTGGAGGTCTGGTATTGGCCGAATTTTGCCTCGCGGGCGGCGAGGATGCCCAACTCAGCGCGCCGCGGGCTTCCACTGTCGAGCCCAATCACTCAGGGGCGTCAGCGCTGCACTCAACTTGCGCCCCTCATCAGTGAGCCCGTAGCCGCCCTCGTCGTGCTCAACCAAACCGAGAGCTCGTAGCTCTGCGAGCCTGGTATTCAACAGACTGGAGTTTGTTTCGCAGGCCTCCTGAAGGGCGCGGAACGTCAGCTGCTCCGCGCGGAGCTCCCAAAAAATTCGAAGCGTCGACCTTCGACCGAGTAGGTCCAGCGCCACCATGATGGGGCGGCCGGTCCGTGAACCGCGCACAGGGGCGCCAACCTTTGGAATGGTCATGCTTTACTTTTCAAAGCAACGTGGATAGAGTTCAGTGCTTTAGAAAATGTAGCAGACGCTTGAGGTCAAACCATGACTGTTCGTATCACTCCCGCCGAGCCACCTTTCCCCGCCGGCATCCAATCTTTGTTGGACGGGCTCATGCGTGGCAAACCGCCTCTGGTGCTCTTCACCACGCTCGCCAGGGACCCTCGCCTGTTTCAGAAGTTTTTCGCGGGCGGGTTGCTTGACCGCGGAAATCTCACGTTGCGACAGCGTGAACTCGTCATCGCGCGCACCACGGCGCTCTGTAGGTCGAATACGAATGGGGCGTCCACATCGCACTGTTCGCATCGCACGCCGGATTCGATGAAGCTCAAATCCTTTCGCTCGCCACCGGACAACCGCGAGATGCCTGCTGGCAAGATGCGGACAGGCTACTGTTAGAGCTTTGCGACATGCTTCACGCCAGCTGCACTGTCGACGACGCTCTATGGCAGTCGCTGAAGACGGCGTTCAGCGACGAGGGCATTCTCGAGTTGCTCATGCTGGCGGGCTTCTATCGCACCGTCAGCTATCTGACGAACGCTTTGCGCTTGCCGGCTGAGCCGGGCTCGGCAACCTTTCCCTCGTCTGACCGCAGCTAAGTCTCCCTTCGATTGTCCTGTCGCTTGAAACAAGCGGGAGGTCGCCAGGAACGTCCGCTCCTGGCGTGTCCGGCCATCAGGCCACGTCGGTCGGGTGCGACCATTCGGCTTCCATGCCAGCGCGGATGCTTTGGAGCGCGGCATCACGGGCGATGCCATTCGCCTCATATGCAGCCGCAACGTGCTTCGCTAAATCGACAAGTAGCAGACCCCAAGCCCCCCCGGGGTCGGCCCACATGGCGGGTGACATGGTCACGACCCGGTTGCCATCGGCGACCCACACACGCAGCATCTCGGATGCCCTAGCGGCGCCGAGTACGCGGTCTGGTGTTCATCCACTGCGTGAACCTGGAACACGTTCTTTGCCAGGTCGATGCCGACAGTCGCAATCTTCATGGTGGACGCCCCTCTCGCTATGCACACCCTGGGGCGTACAACGGATTCATTCGCCCGACTCATCTACGTCGTCGGTGAATTTCGCCATACGCTCGCGCGCGAGGCGAAAGGCATGATAGAGGCCCCACATAACCAACGCCTCGGCTACCATTCCAAATGAGAAATGGACTGCCTCCACGGAGTCCACACCATCTGCAAATACCATTGCGACCAGCATCGCCGGAAGCATAACAATGCTAAAGATGCTGTTGAATGTATTGTTCGACCAGTACGCCTTGAACCAGTCGCTATATAGCAGGGCCGTAAGCAGGAGCGCCGTGAGCGTCACGCCAGTTCCCTGAATCGCCAATTGTGCTCGCCGCGTTATCAAGGTGAGTCCTTTGTGTAGGTTTCCATGTCCGGTCTACCGTCCTCTGGTGGCCACTAAATCTGGTTTGAATAGAATCTCGAACGTCCGTTACTGGCCCGGATTCTGACCTAGCCAGGCCAGCACGCGCAGCATCCTGACAGCTTCCTCGCGCCCCAGCGAGACCAAATAGGGCAAGCCTCGGCAGGCGTTTCCGGCGGCGCCGCAGCAGCATGGCCCTGTGCGCTGGAAAGGACTCGTGCCGAGGCGGAGCATGCTTCAAAGCGGCGGATGGTGACCAAGACGCCGCCCCTCATCCCCAGGCGAGCAATCGCTCGCTTTGCGAACAGCGAACAGGAGGCTCTGCCCGTCCGCACTCGATGTGCGCAGCCGAAGCCCTTGTACGGCGAAATGAATCGCTGGTATCCGTCAATGGCAGTTATTGCAAAGGTCTTCATGTGCCTCGCTGGGTCCGCGCTGAGTGTGTCTGGTTCTCGCCGATTGTTCATGGCCGCGGGTTTGTATGCACGCGCTTCAGGTCAAGACCCCGACTCCGAACGGAATCGTGGTGCGCGCGCCGCGAACGTCTGCTATGCCGCGAATTCTGCGGCGTGGCCGACCGGCTGCTTTTGTTTAGGGTTGTGAGATACCTGCCCGGAGACTGGCGCAGAGCGATGCACGACGACGACCGGAGGGCAGGTGTCGCACAAGCCTCGAGGGAGGAGACCGCGGACCGAGTCCCCAGCGGGCGTTCAGGGCGCTGATGCTATGGGGATTTGGGCGGACGCAAGATGGTCTTTGTTGGCACGCGAGTGATGCGTCGCATGCCGAGCGTGGCTGACAGCGAGCCCTTGTAGTTCTGCGCTGTGCATCCGGCGGCGCGCGATAGCGGCCGCATTGAGCTGATCGCTGCTGCAGACACGCGCCGACTCTGCCGAGAAGCGCACATCGCTTATCGGCACCGAGCGCAGGTGGGATGCACAGCCGGTCATGATGGTGGAGGTGCGCGGATCGCGGAACCGCGAGCGAAGGTCTGCACGATGACCATCGCGTGGCCGCAGTGCCGACAGATGAAGGTGGAACGTGCGACGTGAGGGTCGGTGCTGACGGCTTCGGCGCTGCCGGCCCCAAGGGTTGGCTCGGGCGCCGTGATCAAGAACTCGCGCGCCGCAGCCAGACTCGCCTTGCGCGCGCCATTGGCCAGCAGCCCGTAGTGACGAATGCGATGGAAGCCGCAGGGCAGCACGTGCAGCAGGAACCGACGCATGAACTCCTGCGGAGACAGCGTCATGGCCTTGTAGCGCGTCTTGCCCTTGGCGCGGTAGTCTTTCCACCGGAAGCTGACGCCGCGCTCGTCCAGCGCGAGCAGCCGGCTGTTGGAGATCGCCACCCGGTGGGTGTAGCGCGACAGATAGGCCAGCACGGCCTGCGGGCCGGCGAAGGGTCGCTTGGCGTAGACCACCCACTCGATCTTGCGCAACGGCGCAAGCCAGGCCTTGAAGGCCCGCGCGTCGGCCAGCTGGGCATGTTCGCCGAAGAACTTCAGCTGGCCACTGCCGTGCAGCCGCAGCAGTTCCTCCAGGAAGCGCCGCCGGAACAAACGCGACAGCACTCGCACCGGCAGGAAGAAGCCCGGCCGGCACGCCACCCAGGTCTTGCCATCAGGCGCCAATCCGCCACCGGGCACGATACCGTGCACATGCGGGTGGTGGGTCAGCGCCGAGCCCCAAGTGTGCAGGACCAGCGTGGGGCCGATCCTGGCGCCCAGGTGCTTCGGATCGGCGGCGATCGTCATCAACACTTCGGCAGCCAGGTCGAACAGCAGCCCATAGAGTGCGGCCTTGTTCTGGTACGCGATGTCGGCGATCGGCGCGGGCAGCGTGAACACCACGTGGTAGTACTCCACCGGCAGCAGATCGGCCTGGCGTGCATCGAGCCAACGCTGCGCAGCGGCGCTCTGGCACTTTGGGCAGTGGCGATTGCGGCAGGAGTTGTAGGAGATCTGATCGGCGCCGCACCCCTCGCAGCGTAAGACGTGTCCACCCAGTGCCGCGCTGCGGCACTGTTCGATGGCCGACATGACCTTGAGTTGCGCCAGGCTCAGGTGGCCACGCTGCGTGCTTCGCCACGCGGGCCCGTGCTGGCGGAAGATGTCGGCGACCTCCAGGGACGGCCGGCCCACGACCGGTGCATCAGCTTGGCGGCAACGCTTCCAAAGGGCTGAGCACCTCGTGCAGCAGGTCGGTCGCGACGTGGGTATAGACCGCGGTCGTCTCCAGTCGCTTGTGGCCCAGCAGCACCTGGATGACGCGAATGTCGACCTTGCGTTCCAGCAGGTGGGTGGCGAAGCAGTGGCGAAGGGTGTGCGCGGATACGCGCTTGTCGATGCCGGCGGCCTCAGCGGCGGCGTGCACAGCGCGGTTGAGTTGCCGCGCGGTGAGCGGATCCGTCGGATTCATGCCTGGGAACAGCCAGCCGCCCGGCAGCATGCGACCCTGTGCGTGGGCGATGCGCCACCATGTGCGAAGGCGCTGCAGCAGCACTGGGCTGAGCATGGCGTAACGATCCTTGCGGCCCTTGCCTTGCTCGATCCTCAGCGTCATGCGCTCGCCATCCACATCGGTGACCTTTAGCCCGATGACTTCGCTGGCGCGCAGGCCGGCGCCGTAGGCCACGGACAGCGCCGCCTGGTGCTTGACGTTGCGCGCAGCGGCGATCAGGCGTGCGACCTCCTGCGGGCTGAGCACGACCGGCAGGGTGCGCGGCAGCTTGACCGCCTGCATCTTGGCCATCAGCTCGGCGCGGCCCACAGTGACGTCGAAGAAGAACCGCAGGCCGGTCAGCGTGGCGTTGAGCGTGATGGGTGAAGTGCCCGAGTCGACGAGGTGGAGTTGGAAGTTGCGCAGGTCCTCTACGGTTGCGCTGTCGGGCGAGCGGTGCAGGTATGCAGCGAGCTTGCGCACGGCGCGGATGTAGGCCTCCTGGGTGCGCGCCTCAAGCTTGCGAATGCGGATGTCCTCGAGCATGCGTTGACGCAGTGGGGTAACCCCCGAAGTGATCGTTTCCATGGTTGCTGCTCCGTTGATGAACGAGGCGGGATTGCCTCGTCGTCAACAGTGGCGGCAGCTCCGTCACGACGTGTCCATAGGGTGCGCGAAGCGCCTACCGCGAGAGCGGTTTCGTCCAATGGCCGCATTCTGCCGGTCGCGCTACTCGTCTGTCTGCCCGGCTTCGGCCTGGCGGCTCCATGGGGCTCCGCCATGCTCGCGCCATGCCATCCAGCCTGGTCGCAAGTCGGCAAGCTGAACCAATGTCGGGTCTCGGTCGACCATGCTTGTGAGCGAGACCACCATCTCGTCTGCTGCGTCGAAGGCGTCGCCAGTGAGGAACTGCCAAGCGCCACTCTTCGCGTCTCGTGAAGCCATCAAGACCGGCTTCACGCCCTCGACAATCGAACGGACCGTCAGGCACTCCGTGCTTGGTGGGCTGTCGAATGGCCAATCACGCGGCTCAGAAGGCATCGCTGGGTCCTTGGACTAGGGTCTGGTGTCGGCCGCATTCTGCCGGAGAGCCGCCCGGGCAGGTACGACCGGGCGGCCGACTGCGTCAGGCGTCGGTCTGCTCCGCCAGCTCCAGCGCGTCTTCCACCTCAATGCCGAGATAGCGCACCGTACTTTCAATTTTGCTGTGGCCAAGCAGAAGCTGCACGGCGCGGAGGTTCCTCGTGCGCCGATAAATCAGCGATGCCTTCGTCCTGCGCATGGAGTGCGTGCCATAGGTCGCGCTGTCCAAGCCAAGTTCCTCGACCCAGCCGTCGACGATACGGGCGTACTGTCGGGTCCCGATGTGGGGCGATTCGTGCACGCGGCTCGTAAACAGAAAATCTCCGGCCTTCAGGTGCGCCGTCGCAACCCACGCCTCGACGGCCAGGCGCGTCGGCCCCGTCATCTCGAACTGAACGGGCTGACCCGTCTTCTGCTGCATCACCTTCGCTCGAGCGGCCACGCGCTCGCCGTTTGAGACGTCGCGGACGCGAAGTCGCACGAGGTCGCACGCCCGGAGCTTGCTGTCGATGCCCAGATTAAAAAGCGCGAGGTCCCGTACCCGGCCTTGGAGCTGCAGTCGGACTCTGATGGCCCAGATGTCTTTCAGTCTAAAAGGGGTCTTCTGCCCGACGAGCTTGCCCTTGTTCCACGGCTCGCGATAGCACGACGCAGTTGCTTCCATGATGAACTCCTGTAGGGATGGAGCGTCAGTCTGCGCCGGCCTTTCTTTAACCGACGACAGTTCGGCCTACGATGCCAATATGGCCGCTCGGCCAAGGTTCAGATTCGGACAGAGATGAAAGCAAGCAAGACTAGCAAGAGTGCATCCTGGAGCGACGTCAAGGCGAAACTGGCCCACTTCGACCACCAGGGCTTGGTCGGCTTGGTGCATGACCTTTACACGGCTAGCAAGGACAACCAAGTATTCCTTCACGCCCGCTTCGGGCTGGGCGAAGATGTCCTGGCCCCGTACAGGGCCACCATAAAATGTTGGCTCTGGCCCGACACTTTCAAGAACCAGAACGCGTCCGTCGCCGAGGCCAAGAAGGCCATCGCGAACTACAGAAAGGCCATCGGTTACCCGGGGGGCCTGGCAGAACTGATGGTCTTCTACTGCGAGAGTGCGTCTGGCTTCAGTGTTGAAGTCGGTCTGCAGGACGAGAGCTTTTTCGTCGCACTTGTGCGGATGTTCGAGCAGGCGCTGCAGACCATTGCGAGACTCCCGGAAGCACAGCGGCCACTGCTCATGCAACGTCTGAACGCTGTGCATGACACCAGCCGGGCCATTGGCTACGGAGTCGACGATGCCATGAGCGAGCTACTGGTCGAGTACGGAAACTACGATTGACCCGCAAGACTCAAGTCGGCTGGCGGTCGAAGTGCACCGAAATATGCGAGTAAGCTGCAGTCAAAAATTCCATATAAATCAAAGACTTAGCACACACAATGCGCCTTATGTAAAATGACTAAAAGCCGCCGCGCGCTGCTATAGCGGTGGTTGCCGTCCACGTATGTCGACGTCGCGATCCAGGACCGCGCACTCCGGTGAGCAGGCCCTTGGGATCAGCAGCGCCGGCGCACTGCCAAACGCACAATGTCCAACAGCTTGCTGATCTCGACGTCGATCTCGGTGAGCGCATGCGCGCACGCTTTCACCCAGGGGCGGTTCGTTGGCGCACCACCTCGCGGAGCAAAGCGGGATCCAGCCGCACGCGTCTAGCGCGGTTGTAGCCCGGACCTCGATCCCGGAAAGATAACTGGTCAGCGAGGACGCAATCAACTTCGTGGAATAGTTCCGCCCGCGGGAACCTTTGACGGACTTGCGAGCGGGCGGGACGCGCGTAATCTGAGGGCATGGATTCTCCCTGGGTAGGCATCAAGGACCAACCCCTTCAGGCCCGCCTCGTGCGGGCCTGCTTTTGACCATCGACGGGCAAGCGAACAGCCGCCCGCCCGGACACACAAGCAGTTCGGGCGCTGCCGACCGGCCCTGTTAATCCCCGACCGCCAGGTTTTTGCAACGTGTCTCCGCGATAGCTCGGAGGGTCATGTGGGTTCGGGCCGTCTTTGCGCCCTTCACCCTTTAGATCGCGCCTTGATTCGAGGTCGCCGGCTGCGCTCGCGAGGCGTCGTCGATGTCGGCTGCGCCACGCGACCTCGAGGTCATGCAGCCGTTCCCGATCGTTCGACCTCTCCGCTTGTCCGGTGGGCGGTCCTGGCTTACCCTGCTGAGGTCATGGATGACCATTCAAGCCGGCGCGGCATGATCCTGCTGGGCGCTGCTTCACACGGCACTGGGTGGATGCGCCGTCGCTGTCAACGGCAACGCGGTGGCCTGCCACATCGAATACGGGGGGCAGTCCTTGATGGCGAGGTCGACGGCCGTCGCGTCGGCATACGACGCAGCCGCCGTCCGGATCGGTTCTCTATTCCTGTTCCGTGTGGTTTTCTAGCAGGAGCCGGCGGAGATTGCGTCAGTGAACGTCTATACGTACTTCGCGAAGGATGAAGAAGCGTCGTTGATCCATCTGGCGCGCTTTCCCTACTCCGCACGGCTTCTGCCAGCCGGCGACTGAGCGACGGCGGCGCCTGCGAGCATCCATGCGGCAGCGGTCGTTGCGAGGATCCTGCTGATGGGTACGACTTTCATGCGATTCCTGTGAATAGGTCAGGGGCTCGCCATCGACTTCGCGAAAGAACGCTGGGGCGAACGGCGGCGCTGCAAGTTAGCCTACTCGCGGGGCATTTCCGGGGCATGACAGAGGCGGCCCCGGGCGATCGAAGGGACGCGGCTCTGCTCAGTCGTCGTCCCAACCATAGCCGCCTGCTTGATGGCCGTGATCGCGGCCGTGACCCTGATCGTCGCCGTTCGTCAACGAGAACGGCAGGCGGATCTTGAGGAATTCTGTATTGTCGGACGCCAGCTCGCGACCTGTCGTTGACCACCAGGAGCGTGCGGGGGTCGAGCACCAGCACGTTCTCGATCGTCGTGTAGGGGAACGTGAAAACCCTCTGACCGTCGGCGTTGAGGTCGAACGGATCGGCAACGGCCATCAGGTCGACGAGTTCGGTCTTGCGCACGGTGCCGCCGTCGCTCACGCCCTGCAGGTCGATCAGAAACACCTTCTTGAACGGGGCCGGGTTCGGCGAAGTCGTCGTGCTGGCATTGCGCTCGAGCACGATGAAACGGCGATCGTCCACTGCGACCATGTCGCCGATGTTGGTGCCGTTCGGATCGAGCGGATAGACGAAGCCGCGGCCGGTGTAGCGCTCCTTCGCGAGGTCGAACTCGTTGATGCGCCGGGTCTTGTCCGCATCGCCAGCCACCTGGCCTTCCAGCAGCGTGTAGAGCCTGGTCTGACTCGTGTTTATCGCCATGCCTTCGAACCCGCCCGAGCTCGGCAGGTTGGCCGCTACCCTGCCCGCGACCACGTCCTTGTGCTGCGGCGCGTAGACGCCCGGCAGCGAAATCTCGCTCCGGAGCACGGTCCCGTTCACGTCGGTCTTAATCAGATACGGCCCGAACTCATCGCCGAACCAGTAGTTGCCCCGGCGGTCACGGCGGAACCGATTCGACGTCGAAATCAGCGCCGGTGAGCAGGCGACCCGCAATGATGCCCGGGTCGACCGGCGCGTTCGTCGGTTTGTCGTAGTAGTTCGCGTAGTCGGCCTGGATCGGAATCGTCAGTCTGTGGTGTGCATCGTTGAGCTGCAGCCGCGTAAGCGCGTCGAATTGCGGTCGGGCCTTACCGCTTTCCAGGTCGGCCGGTTCGATCGTGCCGCGGCCGCCCTTCGGCGTGCGCCAGTGGATGTGCAGTGCGTAGCTGCGCAGCAACGCGTCGGCCGAATTTGCCTGAGAGCCGAAGCCGTTGTCGACCATGAACTGGAATACATCCTTGCGCGGCCCCTCGAGCACGGCGGAAAAGCCCTGAACGGGCTGCTTGCCAACGAAGGGGGGCACGTTCGTGCCGTACGCATTGGGCGCGGTGAACTGCCCGGACGTCGGCCCGTCGGCGAAGGTGGCGGCCGGCATCTGAGCCCACCCGATCAGCATCTGCGCATGAGCGGCACCGGCGGTCAGGAGCAAGGACGTGGCGACCGGCGGGAAGGCCTGCCGTGCGAGCAATGGGATCGAACGCATGTCGTTCCTTCGTATGTCGTGATGGGATGTGCGCGATGCTGGACAGGTGTCGTGTCATGACGTTGGCAGGATCGCTGCGGGACATCGCGAACTTCCCCCGCAACGCACGGCCCTCGCTGTGGACCGCCGGTGCAGGATTTACTACGCACTCGCCCCAAGTACCGGTGTAAGTTCCGAGCTTTCTTTCGGCGTGTTTGGCCTGCAAACCCATTTGGAAGCGAAAAGCATGTCCCGCCATCTTTGTGAGTTGAACAATCTCTTGACGGACCTCAAGAGCCGCTACGGCGAACGTGATGATTCGGTGCAACAGGTGAGGCACGAGATCGAGGCCGTTGCGGCCAGAGAGTCCGAGCCTCAGACCCCTTTTTCGGTTGGACGTGAACGCCTTTTTAGGCGAAGCGCCCGGCATAGCTGGGAAGGCTATTCCAGCCTGTTGCATTCATCCTAGCGCCCGCCCCTCTTTTAGTCTTCACCTGCCGCATCCATCGCAGGCTCGGCGCGTACGGAGAACGATTTGCGCGGGCGCTCGCTGTGGCGTGCCCTCGCGAGGCGCGCACGCGCTTCCGCGAGCGGTCGGACTATGTTTGGGCGGAAACCTCGTTAGCGAACTATCGCAACGCTCGTCTGGCGCGCTCTGCCGCACTACGCAGGAATTGAGCAGGAGAAGGCCAAACGGGAACGCTCGGCGCTGGTTCGGGATACTGGACACGTATCAACTCTTCGCGTCCCCGCTGGGTGATGGCGACGACCTGTGCCGCCCTTTCGGGTCCACACATCACGAAGGGGTCCCCCGCACCAGGAACAAAGGCGATCACCAGTCCTGCGGCGCGGAGGATCCGGACCTTCTCGATGTCTTCCGTGCGGTTGAACGACATCGGCAGATGGGACGATGCGATCACGTGAAGCAGTTTCATAGGCATAGAGGTCTTCCGGTGGTCGCAGTCAGCCACCCGCGACGGGGCGGATGCGCCGCTTGACGCTTCAGGGTTCATGGAAGCAGGTGGTCGAGCGAGCATGCTGTGAGTGTTCGTCTTCAATGTGACGAGAAGGCGAAAGTGCATGCGGCATCAGGGTTGCTCGGCATCGGGCGCACCCCAAGGCTTTGGTCGATTCGACTTGATTGATCTGAATGCAGCGAAGCATGTGTGTCCTTCACGGACGAATGTTGGAGCATTGATCTGCTCGGTGGTCAGGCTCTTGATGAAGCTGACCATATCGAACAAAATATGGTGTAAATCGTTTACACCATATTGGAAATTCATCGATGATCGACTTTGACCTTGTTGGCAATGAAATGGCTTCCGAGCTCGTCGATGCAACCGACCCGCCAGTGGTCGATGCGTCGGCCAATTCACCGACGGAATCAGCAACGCCTGTGAAGCCGGAGCTGCCATTGAGCTCTCCTGCGGAGACGCAGCCGGCGGCGAACGCGTCGGTGGTCGAGCCAGCGCCGGCAGACGTGCCAGCACCAGTCGTATCGAAGAACGCAGTCGCCAGGAAGGCTTCGCCTGGGAAGATTGAGCGGGCAGATCCCGTGGTTGCAAAGTCCTCGGGGAAGAAGGCCGCGACGACCAAGAAATCAGCGTCGCCCAAGGTCGGCCCCAAGGCCTCTGCAGACCCGAAGAAGTCACCAGCAAGCAAGGCGCCGACGAAACAGACGACAGCCAGGAAAGCCGCCGAAGTAAAGACAACAGTGAAAAAGGCTTCTGCGAAGAAGGCCGGTGAGAAGAAAGCCGCTCTGAAGAAAACAGCTGTGAAGAAAGCGAGCATGAGGAAGCTCGTGAAGAAGACGGTCGCGAAGACGCATGGTTCGCTGAAGAGGGCTGCAAGCTCGGAAGTCGCTCCACCACGGGTTTCGAAAGCTCCTCCTGTGGCAACGACGACGCCTATCGGGCCCGACACTACCGATCGGTCGATGCTTGAAGCGGTCAAGGCGAAGGCGAAGTCAAAGCTCGTGCGCGACAGCTTCACGATGCCCGAGCAGGACTATGACCTGATTGCCGTCCTCAAGGAACGTGCGCTGGGTTTCAAACGCCCCGCGAAGAAGAGCGAGATGCTGCGCGCGGGCCTGCACGCTCTTCAACAACTGACGAACGCGCAACTGCAGGGCGCGCTCGATGCGCTGACGCCGCTGAAGGTCGGTCGCCCCAAAAATAGGGGCTAGTGGCGCCCTGCTCTCACGCGCCTGCCCCTTGGGCAACTCCGTGGGCGGCGATGGCGTACCGCATGCGACCGAGGATTTGAGCGGCCTGTCGGCACATCAGGCGAGCAATGTCAGCGCTTGCTCACGGAGCGTATAAAACGGCAAAGCCATTTCGTTCGATCTGGCGCGCAATGTCTGCCGCATCTGCGCCTTTGTATGATTCTTCCGGGTTGAAGCCATGGCGCAGCTTGAAGCCGGCGAGATTGGCCAGATCGGCATCAGGAAAAGGAATCGCAGCCGGTGAGAGGCCGGCCGGCACGGCCACAAACTTTCGCGTATTCGTGATGCTTCGATAGATGTCGACGTCCATGCGACCCCCTGCATGGCAGGAGCGTACCCTGGGCAGGATGACATCAACATGACAGGCAAATGTGCAGCCGCCTGAATCGTTCCGCAGAACTGGCTTCGTTGAGCGCGCGATGGATCATGGAGCGATCCAATCGGTCATCGCGCACACGCATCGAAGCGACTTTGATCATCCCCTGCTGGGCAAAGGTTCCATTTCGCCGTCCAAACTTTGGACGACACGTACCCTGCCGCTGACCGAGCGCTCGCCGTGCAGCGGTTCCCGCCTAAGAAAAGGACATCCGATTGACTTGGTGCGACACGTCGAAGAGCTTCGCCTTGCCGGCGTAGTAGCGATCGATGCGCCACTCCTCAAGAATCCTGAGCGCGAGGTTGAAGTGCTCGATGTCCAATTGGTAGAGATCGGCGAGGCGGAAGTCGGCCTCCGATTCCAGCGTCAGCACGAGTCGGGCCAGAACCTTTGCGGCATCGCTCGTGGGGTCGTTGGCGAGTAGCTTGCGGGCAGCCTTGATCGAATTCATAGTTCCTCCTGAAGTGTTCAATCTGTCACAAAAGTGAAATAGAAGGCGCGCTGAATGACTTCCTGCGTCCCGTACTCAGCGGAGATGCAAACAACGGTCGCCCCGCAGTCGTCCGGCGAGATGGAGCGGGCAACATCAAAGGTCAGATCATGACTAATGAGCACTTTAGCATTCGAGTGGAGCGAGCGCCCCACAATATGTTTGCGTGGGCCATCATGGAGCAGCGCGGGCCGATGGAGTACATCGAGGTGGCGGGTTCGTTGAAGACCTATGCCAAGCCTTCCGACGCCGTGCTAGCGGCAGAACAGGTTCTGGGGGTTCTGGTACCGCGGCAAGAAGAGGGCTGCTGACCCTGCTTCCTTCAAATTTCACAGCGTCGTAAGATTCGCAGTCCAACATCTGGGTCGACGGTTCGCTGGCGCTGGTAGAGGGTGCCTTTGAGGCGCCGGGTCCCTTGCGGGGTTGGTTCCCTCGATGCCACGGACTGTCCATTTCTGCAATCGCGCGCACGGTCGGCGGATGTGCACGACGAATCGCTCGCGTGCGCCAATTCTCTGCAGCGAATGGCAAAGCAAGTCGCAGTGATTTTCGTGTCGCGGCGCGGTTCGTTGCGCAGCGTTTTGGCGGAAGCCTGCCTGGCGCATCTGAGTCCGAAGCGCTTTGTCGCGTTTTCGTGCGGGCAGCCCGAACATCTCGCCGACTCTGTCCATCCTGCTGCCATCGGCGCACTTGCCAGCGCAAGCATCCCGCCGCCCGCGCGCCTTCGGCCTCGCAGTTGGCGTCAACTGGCTCAGGCCAGTTCTCCCCGCGCGGATTTCGTGGTCAGTTTGGACGAGGCGACACTGGGGCTCCAACCTCGATGGCCAGGTCAGCCCGACAGCGCGCTATGGGTGTTTCCGGATGCTGCAGCTCTCTCCGACGCGGAACAGGTCGCCCACTCGGCCATCCAGATATTGTTCGCCCTTCGCCGCCGGCTCGAGTTGCTGATCAACCTGCCGCTGGACGGCGCGGATCGGGCGGCGATTCGCTCGGATGTGCGGGATTTGGGGCATATGCGTTAGAGGTTTGCGCTAGCGCCTCTCTCGAGCGCGAGCCTTCTCGTTGCGATATGACCGTGTCGGTGCCCGGGTTCAAGCGTCAGTTTGCCATCGCGATGCGTGCCTTCGCCTCCGGACTTCCGTCCTTGAAGTACTTGTCCGCCCATTTGCGCGTGCGTTGAAGTGCCAAGCGGCGCTTTTCCTGCGGCTTGCCGGTTTCCTCGATGGAAATCGCCCGGGCCCGGTAGTGCTCATAGAGCCGCAGGAACTCGGCCAGGTAAACCGCCGCAACCCGTGCGTCGCGAATTTCGACCAGGTTCTCGTCGTTGTTGTGCTCCGAGTTTTCGCTCATGTTCGCGGAGCCCGAGTAGACGAGCGGCTTGCGGCCTTCCGCATCGATGACGATGAACTTGTGATGGATCACGACACTGCCGAAATCCTGTGCCACGTCTCCCGGAAAGATCGTCAGTTCTGGTTCGAAGCCTTCCGGTGTCGTGTCCCTGGAGAAGTGGGCGCCATCGATCACGTCCTTGTTCGTCTTCGAACGATGGAAAAGCTGCATGTTCGCGAGCTTCGCCGCGTCGAGCACGGTGCCCACCGCCATGGCTTTCTCCGCGGCCCTCGCGGATTTCGAGCTGATGTTGTTGACGATGCCGAACATCATCAAGCCACGGTCGCCGGCCGCGAAGCACGCGTCGCGCAGCGCCTTGTCCGTCGGTGTGAAGATGCAGAACAGCACCGAGCGTTTCGCCTTGCCGATGGCCTTCACCACGGTATCGATCTGCTGGCGTTTGCCCTTCGGCTCCGGCGAAAAGCAGGCGCGAACCCATGCCGCGCCGACGGCGATCGGACTGGACCAACCTTGCGACAGCGCCGCAGTCTTGGCCTTGGTCGGGTTGCTCGACAACTTGTCTGCACGGTCGCTGTAAAGCCGCGCCAGTTCAGGCGAGTCGAAAATGTGCAGAAGATTGGCTTGGGTCGTCAGGCCGCCCATCGTGAAGTTGGCGGAGCCCATCAGCACGCGTTCGGGCCGCCCGGCCGCCTCCTTGCCGTCGCTCACCAGGAACTTGTTGTGCATGATGCCGGTCTTGTCGCGCAGCGAGAATCGGATGATTGAGCCGAGTTCGTCCACGACGGACTGGTTCGGCGAGGGTTGTTCAGGCCTCGTCTTGGTCTTCGCGATCCTGTGGGAGTCATAGACGAGTTCAAGGCGGTGCGTGTTGTCGGCCTTGGCGAAGGCCTCCAGCAGCGGAATGGCCCACAGACGGTCCGTCAGGTGATAGGTTGCCCCCACGACACGCGAGGCACCGTCGAGCACTTCGCCGAAGACCTTTTGCAGGTCATTGGCAAGCCACTCGCGCAATGCGAGCGCCTTTTCGGGCGGCGGCGCCTCCGTCGGAGACAAGCCCATGGCCGCGAGCTTGCGCGAAAAAGCTTGCGAACTGAGCACCGCGCGGTTGAACCATGTGCCGATGCCGTCCACCATGTGATCGGGCAAGGTCACTTGGCAGGTCGCAGCCTCGTCTTCCAGCAGGACGGGCGCATCCGCGGTGCCGGTGACCGGGAAGGCCATGTACACGAACTGGCCGTTTCGATCTTCCTCGTCGATCCGGGCGTCCCACCACATGAATTTCTGGATCGGGGCCTTGTCGGACGGCGCATCCGGCTGGCCTGCGGGCACCGGCCCATCGAACGTGATTCGGTTGGGCAGCCAGCTTTCAGGCTCGCGTGACTGACCGTCGAAGGCACGGAAGCCAGGCACGCGCTTGATGGCGAAACCAAGGAAATCCGGGCGCGTCTTGCCGCCTTTCCAGTCAAACGCCAACAGCACGAGAGTAGGTGACAGGTAGGAGCGCAATTGAATGGCCATGGAAGTCTCCCGAACGTGGCATCAGCCCGCCGCAAGGACACATGGCGCGAACTATCGGACTGCAAGGTGACGCCGCGGTGACGGCCAGGACGCGCCCGGCGCCCGATCTCCATTCATCAATCTGACACCGCGCGCCGTGAAAGTAGCCGGACTACCTTCGACAAGCGGAGACCCGATGTCCATTCAACGACGCGATGTCATACGGGCCGCCGCGGCCAGTGTCGGCCTTGTGCTGCCCCACTGGGCCGCAGCCCAAGCGGCGCCTGCCACGATCACGCGCGACGGCGCACGCCCGCAGATGACGAGCGGCGTCCAGAGCGGCGACCCGCAAGCCGACCGCGCCATCGTCTGGACGCGCGCCGACCGACCCGCGCGCCTGTGGGTCGAATGGTCGACCGTCGCCAGTTTTTCCGATGCGCAGCGCGTGCGCGGACCCTACCTGCTGGAAGACAGCGACTTCACCGGGCGCGTCGACCTGAGCGGCTTGCCGCCGGGGCAGGAGATCTTCTACCGGGCCAGTCTGCAGGATCTGGGCAATGAGCGCGTCTTCTCGCAACCCGTGCAAGGGCACCTCCGATTGCCGCAGGCCACAGCGGCCCGCGCCACTCGCGACGTGCGCTTCATCTGGAGCGGAGACACGGCAGGCCAGGGCTTCGGCATCAACGAGCGTTGGGGCGGAATGAAGATCTACGAGCAGATCCGCCAGCTCTCGCCCGACTTCTTCCTGCACAGCGGCGACACCATCTATGCCGACGGCCCGATTGCAGCCGAGTTGAAGTTGCCCGACGGCACGGTATGGAACAACCTTGTGACCGAGGAGGTCAGCAAGGTGGCGGAAACGCTCGACGAGTTTCGCGGCCGCTATCGCTACAACATGATGGACGTCAACATGCGCGGCATGGCCGCCGAGGTGCCGCAGATCTGGCAGTGGGATGACCATGAGGTCATGAACAACTGGTCGGATTCGAAGAGCGTGCTGAACGACGCGCGTTACAAGGAGAAGAACATCCCGCTCCTCGTTGCGCGCGCGGCCCTCGCCTTCCACGACTATGCGCCTTTGCGGCGCCATGGGGACGCAGAGATCCAGCGCGTCTATCGACGCCTGCCGCAGGGCCCGCTGCTGGATGTGTTCGTGCTCGACATGCGCAGCTATCGCGGCGCCAACTCGGCCAATCTGCAGACCACCGAAGATGCCGAAAGCGCCTTCATCGGGCGGCCGCAGGTCGCTTGGCTGCTTGAGGGACTGAAACGTTCGACGGCCGTGTGGAAGGTGGTCGCTGCCGACATGCCGATCGGCCTCTGCGTGCCAGATGGCAAGGACGGCAATGGTCGCGACATGTGGGAGGCGATCGCCAACAACGAGCCGAACCAGCCACTCGGACGCGAGATCGAGATCGCTCGCCTGCTCGGCGAGATCAAGCGGGCTGCAGTACGCAACGTGGTTTGGCTCACGGCGGACGTGCACTACACCGCCGCGCACTACTACGACCCGGTCAAGGCGAAATTCAGCGACTTCGCTCCTTTCTGGGAGTTCGTGTCGGGTCCGCTCAATGCAGGCAGCTTCGGCCCCAACTTGCCGGATCCGACCTTCGGCTTACAGGTGGTCTACCAGAAGGCGCCCGAAGTCCAGAATACCGCGCCAACGGCCGGCCTGCAGTTCTTCGGCCAGGTCGACATCGATGCACGGACTCGGGCCATGACCGTGGCCCTCAAGGACCTGGCCGGCGCGACCCTTTACAGCAAGACCTTGATACCGGCCTGAGTTGCGCGCGCTGCAGCGAGACCTTGCGCGGCTGATCAAAAGGAAAAGCGGATACCCAGATCGTAGCCGTACGACTTGTCCGGCACCGCTGCGATGCCAGCGACTGGCCGCACGTAGAAGTTCGGGCCCCCGACGGACAGGCCCGCGCCATCCTTGTTGCTCACATACGCGTATGTCGCATACACGGCTGTGCGCTTGGAGAAGTTGTACACGTACCCGATCGCGAACTTGTCGGCTTTCGGCTGGTTGTTGAAGCCGAAGAAGTTCGTGGTCGTGCCTACCAGGTTCGTATTCGTGTTGTTGTACCGCACCCCCGAATACGAGACGCGGATCAGGTCATACCCGAAGACGGGGATCGTCGCGCCGATCAGCACGCCGTTGAATCCCGGCTTGGTCACACCGAAAGGATTGAAGGCATTGGTCGCGAGAACTGTGTCCATCTTGTTGTTCGAGTACTCGCCGAACAGCTTGAGCACGCCAAAGTCGTATGAACCGGCAAGGCTCCAGATGTTGATGGTTGTCGTGGTACCGAGGTAGTAGTTGGACCCGACGGTGCTTTCGCCGTACGCCAGCACCACATCCAGGTTTCCACTGGCGTAACCCGCGCGGCCGCCGATGTATCGGCCCGCGCGTGAGTTGTCAGCGACCGCCAGCGCTGGGTTGGTGACGATCGCAGCTGCGCCTGGCGGCGTCAGGCTGGCTGGGTCGTAGCTGGCCGCTTCGTTGAAGGCATACATGAACTGGCCGTAGAAGCCGTTGAGCTTCGGCAGGAAGTAGCCAATCGAGTTGCTGGCACGGGAATACTGCCCGTTCGTCCAACCGGTTCGGACGCTGCCCGGTGAGGTCTGCCCGCTCGCGGTGCTGATCAGGCTGGTGCCGACGCCATTGACACTGAATGGGTCGAAGAGGTTGTCATTCCAGTAGGTCGGGGTGTAGTCGCGGCCCAGGCGCAGTTCGCCGAAGGTCTTGCTTTCGAGACTGACGGTCGAGCGGCGGTTGAACTGCAGGCCGCCGTTCGAACCGACGCCTGATCCGTCGTCGGTATTGATGCCGGCCTCGAGCCAGAAGTTGGCCGCCAGGCCACCACCGAGATCCTCCGTGCCACGAAAGCCGATCCGGCTGGAACTGTAGGCGGAATTGGTCAGCGCGGTCTGGCTGGTCGTGATGGTGTTGCCGAACGCGCCATCGGCCTGGTTCCAGTAGCCGCTCAAAGACGTATCCACCACGCCAAACGCAGTGACTGAAGATTGCGCCGCAGCTGTCCCGACGCTCATCAAAGCTGCCACAGGCACCATCGCTGCTATGGCCTTCTTCATGTATTCCTCCAAGCGGCCGGCTCATGGACAAGGACACCCTAAGCCGGCGGGATGACGGCTATGTGACGAGCTGGCTACGCGGCACGTACGAACCAGGCTGCATCGGGTCGGCTCGTTCGCGAAGCTCCGATTCTGTCGCTTGCCGGCAGACAACGCGTCGCTTCCAACTGCGAGAGGCAAGATCGGCCCGAGGCCCTTGCCCCGAGTTGGCTGATGCCTACCGCGATTGCGCCCCTGCTGGCTTCGCATAGGGTGAACGGATGGGCACCTGTGCGCCGGGCAGATGCATCAGCGCCTGACCCATGCGGATGCGCAGGCCAGGCTCGACGCCTTCAGTCAGCGCGAAGCCCTTTGGCGCGAACACGATGATCGTCGAGCCGTGCTCGAACCACCCCATTTCCTCGCCCTTGCGGTAGGGCTCGTCGCAGTCAATGCGCGTCGGGCCCCGCCAGCCGAGATTCAACAGCGCATCCAGGCAATGCAAGCGCAGGCTCGCGACCAGGATGGCTGCCACCGGAACCAGCGCGATGCGCTGGCCACCGGCATTCAGACGCGCATGCAACACAGCGCGCTCATTGCGGCAAAACAAGCGTTCCACCCGCTTGAGAGCAATCGGGTTGACGTTCCAGGTGTCGCCGGAGAAATAGCGCACGCGCTCCACCGTGCAGTCGTGCGGCGCGTGGAAGCGGTGGTACATGCTCGCGGTGAGTCGCAACGTCACAAAGATGCCATCGCAAAAGGGCTCAGCGGACTGCCCATCGCCGAACAGCTCGGCCATCGAATACGGAAACCCCTTGGCCTGGAACACCTCGACGCCATTCGCGGTCCCGCAGGCGCCGACGATGGCATCGCAGGGACTCGTGAGCACTTGGTCGCGCGGGTCGATCGGCCGGGAGCCCTCCTTCAGCTCGCGCGTGAAGCAGTCGTGCATGCTGACAAAGCGCGTCTTCCTGGCTTCGCTCAAGTCGAGTTCCGTGAACAGACGCCAGACGCCGATCGAGATTTTACGCACCAGCGGGTTGCGGACCTTGCTGAACCAACCCATGAACCGGGTCATCGCGATGCGCGGCATCCGGTTGGTGAGCAGGAAGTTCAGATCCTCCTGCTGCAGCAGAGCGTCACGTGCCTGTCGAAGCGCTTTCATGAAGGCGTCAAGAAGCTGGGATAGACCGGGGGAGTTGCGCGTTAATTGCAAAAGAGCTCATGACCCAGACCTTTCTCGTATCGTCCGTCGCCCTCGCCGCTCTCGCGGCCGCCGCACCGCTGGCATGGCGCCGTCTGGAGCTTTCGCGCGCGAAGCACCCGTCCCTGACCGGTCATTCGCGCATGGCCAAGCGGGTCGCGGCGCAGTTGCCCGGCTATGCCTATGACGACCAGCGCTTCTTCGATTCCGACGGGGCGCCGGAAGACGTGATTGCGAAGCGCCGCGCCGGCTTCGAGGCCCTGTCGCATCAACTGCGCACGCGCCATGCGCTGTCGATCGCGGCCACGCGAGAGGCGCGCCCTGGACTGTCCGATCTGCAGTTCACCAGCAGCTACCGGGTGCCGTTCCAGTACAGCCCGCATGTGCGCGAACACCTGCCGGTGGGCGCTTTCGTGCAGAACGCAAGCGGCGTCACCGTGCAGGACCTGGACGGGCAGACCTTCTACGACCTCACCGGCTCCTACGGCGTCAACTTGCTCGGGGTGGATTTCTACAAGGAATGCATCGCCGAGGGCAGCCGGCTCGCGGAGCCGTTGGGGCCGGTGCTGGGTACCTACCATCCGTGCGTGCTCGACAACGTGCAGCGCCTGCGCGCCATCTCGGGGCTGGACGAGGTGTCCTTTCACATGTCGGGCACTGAGGCGGTGATGCAGGCGGTGCGGCTTGCGCGCTACCACACACGACGCTCGCACCTCGTGCGGTTCTGCGGTGCCTACCATGGCTGGTGGGAAGACGTGCAGCCAGGGGTGGGCAACCCGTTGCCGCCGCACGAGACCTATACCCTGCGCGAGATGGACCAGCGATCGCTGCGGGTCCTGCGCAAGCGCAAGGACATCGCCTGCGTGCTGGTGAATCCGTTGCAGGCCCTGCATCCCAACGCCGGCGCCCCCGGAGATTCCTCCCTCGTCGACAGTAGCCGGAACGCGAGCTTCAATCGCGTCGCCTACACGGAATGGCTGCATGATCTGCGCCGGGTTTGCAGCGAACGCGGCATCGTCCTGATCCTCGATGAAGTCTTCGTGGGCTTCCGGCTTGCACCCGGCGGCGCGCAAGAGTACTTCGGCGTGCAGGCCGACATGGTGACCTACGGCAAGACGCTGGGCGGAGGCCTGCCAGTCGGCGTTGTGTGCGGCCGTGCCGCTCTGATGAGGCGCTATCGCGATGAGCGGCCGGCCGACATCTGTTTCGCGCGCGGCACCTTCAATGCCCATCCCTACGTGATGGGCGCCATGAATGCCTTCCTCGTTCGAATGGATACACGCCCAGTGCGCGCGCTCTACGACGACCTCGACGTGCGCTGGAACGCTCGCGCGCGGGATCTCAACAATCGGCTCGCCCAGGCCGGCGTACCGGTGCGGGTGGCCAACCTCTCCTCGATCTGGACCGTGCTGTACACCGCACCTGCACGCTACAACTGGCTCTTGCAGTACTACCTGCGTGCGCACGGGCTGGCCCTCAGTTGGGTGGGCAGCGGCCGACTGATTTTCAGCCTCAACTACACCGACGCCGATTTCGAGCAGGTCGCGCAGCGGTTCGTGGCCGCGGGTCGGGCCATGCATCATGACGGATGGTGGTGGCACGACGAGGCGCTGACCAACCGGTCCATCAGACGAGGCATCCTGCGCGAGATGGTCAAGCAGCGTTTGGGCCTGTGAGCGCACTCAGGCGTGCCGCTCGGCCCCGCCCATCGGGTCGATCAACTCGCCGCGCAGCAAGTGCAGCGGCGCGCGGTGGTAGAGCTTGACGTCGTGAAATGGGTCGGTGAGGATCTTGATCATCCAGACAAGGCCTGTCTTCACATCCTTCAGGACGAAGAGGTGGACGGTCCGGAACAGCAGCCCGCCCGCGCCCAGCACCAACCAGGCCAGTCCGACCGGTCGCATGAAGCCTTCGAAGCCGCTGGTGGCATCCAACAGGCCGAACAGGGTTCGGTCCCAATACAGCACTACCGGCACCGCGGCCCACAGCGCCATCAGCACGACCTTGCGCCGCAGGTTGTAGCCGACCTTGATCTCTTCCTTGTACGCGTGTGTGGCCTGGTTGACCTCGTCATAGCTCTTGGGTTCGAAGAAGAAGTGCCCCGCCTGGCGGCTGGTCATCGATACGCCCCAGCCCAATAGCGCGGCGACCACCGGATCGATGAACAGCATCACGTAGGCGATCACGAAGCTGATCGCGCTCACCAGGTGCAGCGACTGGTTGATGCGGCTGTGGTGGTAGTAGCGATGGTCGTCCCAACGCTGGATCTGGAGGGTGCGCAAGAAGTCGTTCACGGAAGCTCCTTTGATCTGACGTGGAACGCGGCGTCCGGCTTGCGAATCGCGTGACGGAATAGTGACCGGAACGCGTGAAGGCTTGGTGACGATGCAGCGACCGTCATCGCGCTGTTGCAATTGACCTCCAGCATGCGCGCCATGAACTCATCGCTGGGTCCTATCGTTGTCGAGCATCTGCCGGCTGCCCGGCGCTCGCTCCGCATCGCGGTGGTCACCGAGACCTACCCGCCCGAGGTCAACGGAGTGGCCCTCAGCTTGCATCAGGTGGTGGAGGGGCTTCGCTCGCTGGAGCACGACATCCAGTTGGTCCGTCCGCGCCAGGCTGAAAGCGACCTCGCCCGCCGCATGGAGCGACTCGACGAGCTCCTCGTGCACGGCGTGCCGATCCCGCGCTACCCCGAAATGAAGATGGGCATGCCGGCCAACAAGGCGCTGGTCCAGTTGTGGAGCCGCCGGCGTCCGGACCTCGTCTACATCGCCACCGAGGGCCCGTTGGGCTGGTCGGCATTGCAGATGGCGCGCAAGCTGAAGCTCCCGGCGTGCTCGGACTTCCGGACCAACTTCCACGTCTACAGTCGGCACTACGGCATCGGCTGGCTGCACCGGCCGATCATGAGCTATCTGCGCAAGTTCCATAACCGCACCGCCTTCACGATGGTGCCCAGCGAAACCCTGCGACAGCAGTTGCGCGGCCAAGGCTTCGAGCGGCTGGTGCTCGTTGCGCGTGGCGTCGATACCGAGCAGTTCAACCCGCGGCGGCGCAGCGAGGCGCTGCGGGGGCAATGGGGCGTCACACCCGAGACGCCGGTGGCCCTGTTTGTCGGCCGCCTGGCGCCTGAAAAGAATCTGGATGCGCTGGGCAATGCCTTCATCGCCATGCGCGAGCGAAACGCCGCCACGCGCCTCGTGGTGGTGGGCGAAGGCCCTCTGGCGCAGCAACTCGCCGCGGCGCTACCGGAGGCCATCTTTGTAGGCACGCGCCGCGGCGAGGAACTGGGCACGTACTACGCCTCCAGCGACATCTTCATCTTCCCCAGCATGACCGAGACATTCGGCAACGTCACCCTGGAGGCCATGGCCAGTGGCCTCGCGGTGCTGGCCTATGACCATGCAAGCGCCAGCCAGATGATCCACAGTGGCCGCAACGGGCTGTTGGCCCCCATCGGGGATGAAGAGGCCTTCGTGCGGATGGCTGGTGAACTGGTGGCCGACGGACTCCCTGCTGCGCGGCAGATGGGGCAACGAGCGCGAGAAAGCATCGGCGAAGCCAGGTGGGACCATATCGTCACGCAGGTCGAAAAGGTGCTCTACGCCACACTGGCCAGCGGTGAGACGCCCCGCGCGACCGAAGCGCGCAGCCGGCCAATGGCCGGCGCGGCCTGAACGTCTCCCGGCCGTCAGCGCGAGGTCGTGAGCTCGCTGTCCGGGCTCGGGCCGAAGCGGCGCTCGATGCCGTGCTCGCGCCAGATCAGGAGCACGATGGCGGCGGCCACCAGCAGCCCCAGACCCCACATCAGCGGCACGATCGGCACGTCGATGGCAATCAGGGCCGCATAGCCGGCGAGCATCATCAATACGCTGAGGTTCTCGTTGAAGCCCTGCACGGCAATCGATCGACCAGCGCTCAACAAGGTGTAGCCGCGGTGCTGCAACAGCGCATTGAGCGGCACCACCAAGACACCCCCCACCACGCCTACAAGCGCCAGCAACGGAACCGCCAACCACAGCGATCCGGAGGAAGCGACCAAGGGCATGCACAGGCCGAGCACGACGCCGGCTGGCAGCACCCGCTTGGCGTGCCCGAGGGCCACGTGACGCCCTGCAACGCCGGCGCCGGCAACGACCCCCAGCGCCACCGCCACCTGCAAGTAGGCGGCGCGCTCCAGGGTGAGGCCCAGAAGCTCGGTCGCCCATTTGAGAACCGCGAATTGCAAGGTGGCTCCGACGCCCCAAAAGATGCTGGTGACGGCGAGCGACAGCCCGCCGTCACGGTCGCGCCACAACGTACGGACGGCGGCGCGAAACTCGTGCAACAGCACTGATAGATGGGGGCGAGTCCGCGCATAGCGGGCGCCACTATCGGGTACGCGTGCATTCATGAGGGCCGCCAACAGGTAGGCGCCCAGGAGCGCGACCATCGAGAGGACGAGGCTGCTGTCAGTCGACGGCGCCAACCACTCGCGCAGGACCAGACTGGCCGCGGAGGCGCGCAGCCCATTCGCCACTAGCAGCCCGCCCAGCACTGTGCCCAGCAGCGCGGCGCACACCACTGAGACTTCGATCCAGCCATTGGCCGCCACCAGATTGCGTGGGCCAACCATCTCGGTGACCAGGCCGTACTTGGCGGGGGCATAGGCGGCGGCACCGAAGCCCACGACGGCAAAGGCCAACAACGGATTCACGCCGGCAATGAGCAGCACGACACCCCCCAGCTTGACCACGTTCATCGCAGTCATCAGCCGTGCCTTCGGCATGGCATCGGCCAGTGGTCCGATGGCGGGTGCCAGCAATACGTAGGACAGCGTGAAGAAGAACTTAAGCAGCGGCGCCCACCACAGCGGTGAGCCACGCTCCTGAAGCAGCGCAATGGCGACGATCAGCAACGCGTTGTCCGCCAGCGAGGAGATGGCCTGCCCAGCGATCAGCAAGTAGAAGCCTCGCGGCATTCAGCGGGTGCGGCCCGGCGCGATGTCGTCATGCATGGGCGCCGATGGTCGTCCACCGTCGTGACGCCCTCGTGAATGAAACCGATCTGGCGTTTCAGCACGACGTCCTGAACGAGCACCCGCACCATGCGCGCTGACCTTGCCTGACGAACAGACTGAAGGAAGGTGCCCCTAACCGGATCGTCTCGATTCGCGCGATCGCGGTGATCCTCGGGGGCGCGCCTGGCGCGTGCTCCTCGCCCCAGCATGAAACGCTGTTGTCGTCTCGGAGCCATGTGCACAATCGCGCAATGCAAGCGATGCACTATTTCGACCCTCAGTCGATCCTCGACACCTTCGTGAGCTTGAGTGCCGCCTTCGTCCTTGGCGGCCTGATCGGCCTGGAGCGTCAGATTCGCCAACGCACGGCCGGGCTGCGCACCAACACGCTTGTGGCAGTGGGCGCCGCTGTCTTCGTCGACCTGGCGCAGGGCCTGACGGGCAACGAGGGGGCCGTCCGGGTGATTGCCTACGTGGTCTCGGGCGTGGGATTCCTTGGGGCTGGCGCAATCATGAAGGAAGGCATCAACGTGACTGGGATCAATACTGCAGCCACGCTCTGGGGCTCCGCGGCAGTGGGTGCCTGCGCGGGGGCCGACCGTATCGCCGAGGCGTTCATTGCTGGCCTCTTCGTGCTCTCCGCCAATACGCTGCTGCGGCCGGTTGCCGACCGCATCAACCGCAAGCCATTGGACGAAATGAGCAGCGAGTCCACCTACACGGTGCAGGTGATCTGCCGGGGCAGCGAGCGTGCCGTCGTTCACGACCATCTGATCGAGTGGCTGGAGGCCGACGGATACCCGGCGCGCCATGTCGAGCAGCATCCATTCGGCCGCGAAGACGTGCACATCCTCGCCGTCCTCTATGCAACGTCTGTCGTCCCGGAACAACTGGACGCGGTGATGGAACGAGTCGAGAAAATGCCCGGCGTCACTCATGCTTTCTGGAGCGCCAGCGGGCAGGACTGAGAAGACGCGCGCGACGCCGAAGAGTGGGCTCCTGTCATGGCCTCCGCGGCATTAGCCTTTCCAACTGCGTCGTGGCCGCAGCAGCAGCCCCTAGTCGACCCTCGCAAGCCTTCTCAGCGTCGGCCAGTTGCCAGCTACAAGTGACCCACCGCCGCCCTGCCCCACGTCCTCACGATGCCACGAAGGTTCAAGTCCGTGGTCGGCTCGCCGGTCGCGAAGAAATGCGCGAAAGTCATCCTTGAATGGTTGCCGTCGTTCGGCGCAGAAACGCGACCGGCGACAACAAGTCTTGAGGCCACCTCCGAGGCGAGGCGATGGACGGCAGTGTCATTGGGTAGGGGCCGCAATGGAGCTTCGGAGAGATCGCCTGAAGTGCATGAACATTGCACACTCATCGTGGGCGTGGTGAAAGGGCTCAAGGCGAGCGTGGGCCGCTCACCCGAAGAGTTTTGTGGCAATCGTGGTGACGTGCCTGCCCTGGAAATTCGCCATACCGAGCTCCAGTGCGCTGGGCATTCGTTCGCCTTGACCTCCGGTGATGGTCGAGGCCCCATAAGGGCTGCCGCCCTTGATCTCGTCGAGTCCCATTTGCCGCGATTCGGAATAGGGAAGGCCGACGATGATCATTCCTTGGTGCAGCAGCGTCGGATGGAACGTGAGGATCGTGCTCTCCTGACCGCCGTGCTGTGTTGCACTGCTGCTGAATACGGAACCGACTTTCCCGACCAAGGCACCACTCATCCAGAGGGCGCCGGTCTGGTCCAGGAACGTGCGCATTTGACCCGTCATGTTGCCGAAGCGGGTGCCGGTGCCGAAGATGATTGCGTCGTAGTTGGCCAGCTCTTCCGGCTTGGCAATGGCGGCGGCTTGATTGGTCTTGCCGCCGGCCTGCTTGAACGCTTCGTCGGACATCGTTTCAGGAACGCGCTTGAGGTCGACCTTGGCGCCGGCAACCTCGCGTGCCCCTCCTGCGACGGCTTCCGCCATTGCCTCCACGTGGCCGTAGATGCTGTGGTACAGAACGAGTACTTTCGCCATGACGACTCCTGAAAAGTGATGATGAGAGCGGGATCTCCCGGGGAACCGACGAGTGCTTGTGTCGGATCTCACAGTATGCCTGTCGAGCGCTTCGCAACTTCACAACCAAATCCCACTTTGGCGGTCGAGATCGGCATCGTCAGCGGCGGCTCTGGGGCGCTACCCTGCCAGTCATCAGCGACCGCTGTACGGCAAGTGCAGCGTCAGCCGTCGTTCGATGAGCGCGCCCGAATCTTGGCAGTCGGGCCATGAGCGGTACTTCGCGAACGACGGCTTTAGCGAATTACCCTGTAGACGATAGCTCCGAGTGCCGCACCCAAAAGCTCGGCAGCCGTAAAGGCGATGGCACTCGATGGCGCAATGCCCGCGAAGGTGTTGCTGAACATCCGGCCGAAGACTGCAGCGGGGTTGGCAAATGACGTGCTGGCCGTGAACCAGTACGCCGCACCGATGTAGCAGGCCACGAGCACCGGCGCCTTTCCAAGGGGCGAACGGAGGATGACCAGCACCAGACCTGCCGTCGCCACAAGTTCAGCCAGGCATTGGCCCGGTCCAGCGCGGACTTTTGTGCTCCACTGAAAAATGCTCAGGTCGAACATGGCGTTGGCCAGCCATGCGCCCAGCATGGCCCCCAAGAGCTGCGCAGCGATATATGGC
>NZ_JBPJZT010000031.1:0-30896 GCF_051216375.1 Variovorax glacialis
CCCGATCTCAACGCCGACGTTGAAGGTGAGGAGGGCCGCCCAGAGGTAGTTGTCGGGCAGGCCTATTTCCTTCAATGCGCCCGCAAAGCCGAGCCCATGCACCAGGCCGAAGAGAAAAGCCACCAGCGCGGGCCATCTGCGCGCGAGCGTTTGCCGGTCGCGCAGGGCTTCCCCCGCAACCAGCATGATCGACAACGCGATCGTGGCTTCCACCGGCGGCGGACGCAACGTCAACAGGCCCAGTGCGCTGCACGCCAGCGTGAGGCTGTGCGCGGCGGTGAAGGCGGTGATGGTCAGCAGCAGCCGGCGGTTGAAGCTCACGAGGAACAGCAGGCCCACCACGAACATCAGGTGGTCCCAGCCCGTCAGGATGTGCTCGATGCCGAGGACGGTGTAGGCGGATGCGATCTCCGCCAGGCCGCGCTTGTCGTCGGCCGATCCGAAGAGGTGCACCGTCGGCTGGGAGGCCGTCAGCGTGTACACGCGGGTCTGCCCGTCGAGCCAGGTGAGCTTCACCAGCGCGGCCGAGTAGCGCTTGCCGACGCCGTCGACCGACAGGGTGCCCGTCATGCCGTTCTCGCCACAATGCACTGCGTTCGATTCGACGTCGCGGCAGCCGTCGGGCCAGACGGGCGTGAGGTCCTCGCTGGCCGGGCGCTTGTCGCTCGCGCCCCATTGCCAGATGAACTCGCCACGCGAGACTTCGCGCAATTCCATCTCGGCCATGCTCATCTCGTGCGCATGGACCGCTGCGACGGCCATCAGCGCCAGCGCCGCCAGCATGCATCGGCGCAACCAGCCGTTCACTGGGCTGCGCTTTCGAAGCGGACCGTGTACTTGCGGCCGAGCGCGCGCACGGCCGCCGTGCGCTGGTCGGCGAGGGTCGCGTCGGTCCAGTCCTGCAGCACCACGCCGTGCAGCGCGTCGAAGTCGGCCGGCTTCGAAGGCGCGACGCCGTCGAGCCGGATCGCGCGCAACCCGTCCTTCGTCGGTTGCGCGATCCACTGGCCTTGCGGGGCGGCATCGAGTGCCGTCACGAAATCGGCGCCGTAGCTCTGCGCGAGGTTGGCGCGCGGGCGGCCCTTGAAGACGCGCAATCCCGCTTTCGCGTCACCTGGCGTGCCTGCGTTCAGGGCATCGACGAACTCGCGCAACGCGGCCTCGGTCGTGTCCGGCGACACCACCGCCTCCTGGAAGTCGTAGCGCGCGGGCTCGTCGTACTTCGTACGCTTGCGCTCGAACCACTCGCGCAGCACCTTCTCGTCAACCGGCGGCAGCTTGACGCCGGCATCGACGACGCTCAGCGCCTTGAAGATCACGCGCTCGCGGATCGCCGGGTCGCCCTGGTCGACCCGCAACGCGAGGCCCTCGCGATAGAGCACCTCGTTGTCGACCCAGCGCTCGCGCAGCGTGTTCAGTTCATCGGCGTTGGGCTGGCGACCGCGCGACGCGAAGAACAGCCTGCGGGCTTCCGCGTCGACATCGGCGCCGACCACGATCGTGCGCGGGTCGTCCTCGCGCGAGACGAGGTAGTGGTCCGCTGCGAAGAGCAGCCCGCCGAGCAGCACGAAGTGCAGCAGCGGTTCGCGCAACCAGCCGGGCGTCCTTGCCATGCGCTTCGGCGGCTCCCTACTTGACACCGGCCACCAGCGTCGAGCCCTTGACCTCGATGTAGATCGGGTTGCTGTAGAACCAGAGGTCCGACCAGGCGGCCACGTCGTAGCTGACGTACTTCTGTCCGTTGTTCACCGCAAGATGGTCGGGACAGGCGGCGTCATTGCACGGGATGGCCAGGTTGGCGACGTTGCTCGCGTTGGTCACCAGATCAGGCAGCGGGTTGCCGTTGGCGTCGGTCTCGTGCGGCACGCTCGGCGGCAGGTTGGTCCCGCGCAGGCGCAGGTACTGCGACGCGGAGACGGTGCCGGGCAGGCGGAAGGTCATCCGGCGGAAGTCGCCGCCGGCGGATTTCCAGCTCGCGCTGTTGAAGGTCTTGATGACCGCGGCCGTCGGATTCTTTGCCGCCGTCGGCACGTTCGCGAGGCTCGGGTTGGTGAGCCAGTCGCGCGGCCATTCGCCGGCGTACTGGAGCGGATCGTTCGGGTTCCTGTAGCCGCTGACCATCCCCCGGATCACGTCGATGTGGTCGAGCACCGGCTTGTTCAGCGGCTGCTTGATGCCGATCTGCGCCAGCGACGGATTGGGGAACGCGTAGGGCGAGTAGTTGGTGCCGGAAGGATCGCGCACCACCACCGAGACGATGATCTCCGCACCGGGACGCACCACGAGCTTCTCGCCCATGGTGGCGCACTCGTCGTGGTCGACGTCGGTGTTCTGCACGGCGGCCGCCACAGCCAGCGCTTCGACCACCGCATTGCCGACCGCATCGAGCACCGGCGTGGACCGGCCGCGCGGGTAGGACGCACAGGCGACGAAGGCCAGGCGGTCGATGAGCTGGCCGCTGGTCGTGAAGCTGTTGCCGCTGCGCAGGCCGTCGACGATCGATTGAGGCGTCAGCTCGTCGCTGCCATGCGGCTTGTCGCGGCCGCGCCGGTCGTCGTCGTAGCCGCGTCCACCGCCGTTGTCGCGCACCATCACGAAGTCGCGCTGGTACTCGCCGGGAAAGAAGTCCTGCGTCGAGCGACGGTCATCGGGGCCGAAGATGCCGCGGTTGTGCCAGTCGGAGCTCGCGAAGAACCAGAAGTTGCGTCCTTCGCCGAGCAGGGCGTCCCACACGCCGCCCACCTGCGCGCCATAGACGCCGGTGCCGCCGTAGGTGGTGCCGCCGACCGAGTCGACCAGGACGCCGCCGATGTTGTTGCGCTTGGGGAAGTATTCGCCGCGGTCGGACGATGCGCCGTGGCCGGGCTGCGTCTCGAAGCCGAAGGCCGACTTGGGCGCCGCGTTGTTGAAGTCGCGCAAGTGCTCGATGTTGAAGCCGTTGTTGCCGTCTGGATTGAAGGGGCCGGCCCGCTCCAGGTGCGAGGGCACGTAGTAGGAGCCGTTCGGGTGGTGCTCCGCCATCCACTTCATGGCTTCGACCGTCTTCATGTGCCCGCGCGTTCCAGTGCCCGTTCCGCCGGCGGGCATCAGCTTCTGCGCTGTTGGGTTCCAGCTCGGGTCGGCGGCGTTCAGGCTGCCGCTGACCGAGCAGTTCCAGTTGTTGCCGATCGTGCCGCCGACGACTGTGTTGCCGCGGCTCGTGTCTGCGTCGTTGCGGTCGAAGCAGTACTCCCACTGTGCGAGCGCCGTGGCGTTGCCCAGTGCCGTGTAGCCCGGCTTCGTGGGCAGGCGCCCGCGGTCGATGGACTTGGGCATCTGGCCGGTGATGACCGACGTGGACACGTGCTCGTGGCCCGCGGAAACCGACTCGACGCCGATGAACAGCGGCTGGTCGCGCAAGCGGGCGAGGTATTCGAGCAGCGGGTACTGGTACTCCTGGATCGACTGCCAGCGCCACATGTTGCCGTCGCCGCCGACACCGCCTCTCAGGCCCTTGAGGTTGGCCGCGCCGATGCTGTCGGTCCACGTCGTCGTGGGGCCTGCGCCGGTGTAAGGGTAGGCCGGGGTGCCGAGGCTGTCGTCCTCGGCGAGCGTGCAGTTGCGATTGCCGTTGCCGCCGTGGCCGGCTTGCACGAACCAGTCCAGGCCCCATGGCGTGTCCACCGTGTCGGTGGCCTTCTTGACGAGCTTCTGCATCGAGATCGAGCCGTCGGAACACGTGGTGTGGTTGTGGAAGTCGCCGGTCACATAGGTGCCGGACTTCTTGTCGCCCGCACTGGCGGGCGCGGGCATGGCGAGCAGGCCCGCGGCGCCGGCCGCCGCGACCGCGGCGAGGGCGAACTGGTTCTTCGTGAACACGGAATTCATCGGTGTAGCTCCGTCAGGTGGAGGGGAGGGGAAGAACCAGCCGCGTGATGTGCTTCACGTTGCCGGAGCAGTAGAAAGTAGTGAATTGCGATGACCGGACCGTGACAGAACGGCGCCGGGCGCCCGCTCTCGGGCAGCCTTCGAGACAAGCCGACGAACGGTCGTGCGCCCGCTCAGGGCGCCGGCCCGGCGAGCTGCCTGAGCGCCAGCACCGCTTCGGGGCGTGCGGGCTGGACGCGCTCCAGATCCTCCAGCAGCGAGCGGGCTGCACGCGGATCGCTGCGCGCGAGGACCCCCGCCATGCGGAGGAGCGGGTCGTAGGCCGGGCGGAAGTCCGGGCTGATGCGCAGGACCGCCAGCAGCGGCTCCCGGACCTGCGCGAGCATGCGCTGCACGTCCGGGACCGGGCGCACCGCCTGCCCGGCCTCGAGGAAGCGATCGCGTGCGAGCCAGTAGGCCGCCAGCCGCCGCGACAGGCCCGCGTCGCCGCCGCCGCCGCCCAACAGTTCGGACGGTGAGATCTCGAATTCGTGCAGCAGCGCGAGCAGCCTGTCGCGTGGCAGCGAATCGGGCGCATAGGTGATCCGTGGCGCCCGGTAGCCGACCACCGGATGGTCATCGGTATTGGCCGGCGCGCCCTCTGCGAAGCGGGCCAGCGCGGCCGGCCCGGCGACGAAGTTGCCGAGCAGGCCGAATGCATCCGCCACGCCGAAGTCGCGTCGCTGAAAGAGTTCGGGCTGGCCGGCCAGCCGCTCGCTCATCCGGGCCACGTCGAGCGGGTGGTCGTCCAAGCGTGTCACCAGGCCGAGCACCGGCGTTTCCAGGCTGAAGGTCGCGAGCACGGCCAGGGCGTGCGGGTTCACTGTCACGAAGGATTGCACGATGCTGCGCAAGGTCTCGATGTCGAGTTGATGCAGCGGCAGCCACTGGCAGAAGACGCCTCCGGCGGCCAGCCGGTCGCGGATCGCGCGAAAGTGCTCGACCGTGTAGAGCGAGCCCGTGCCGCTGCGAGCCGGGTGGTAGTTGTCCGCGACGATGAGGTCGTAGCGTTGGTCGGTGGTGCGCACATAGCGACGCGCATCGGCGACCATCACGTGCAGCCGCGGATTGGGTCCACTGCCTGCCAGCGGCCGGGTAAAGAAGGCGGACGCCTCGATGACCTCCGGCAGCAGTTCCACTGCGTCGACCTGCACGGAGCGGTCCTGCGCAGCCGACATCGCGGTCACGCCGGTACCGAGGCCCAGGAACAACGCGCGCCGCGGCGCCGGGTGCAGCATCAGCGGGATCAGCGCCTGTCGCGCATCGGCAGGCAGGGAGGCGCTGCTGCCTTCCTGCTGCCGGTTGTCGATGCGCAGTCGCGCCACGCCGGTGCCATCCTCCACCACGCTCACCGCGGCCATTGCACCATCGCGGTAGCTGACGATGTGCCCGCCTTCAGGCACATCGACGAAGGCCAGTGGCGGGGCCAAGACCGCGAGCGCGAGCAGTGCGGCCACGGGCGCCCAGAACAGGGGCCTCGGCATGGCACTGGGTCGGGACAGCACGAGATAGCCGGCAGCCACCAGCAGCAGCACCGGCTTCGGCCCCAGCGCCGGAAGCAGGAGCACGCCGAAGAGCAGGGGCGCGACGGCAGCACCCAGGGTGTTGGCTCCCAGCGCACGCCCGAAGGCATGGCCGTCGGCTTGGGCCTGCGCGCACAGGTGCGCGAACAAGGCGCCCATGACCAGCGTCGGCAGCAGGAACGCCATCACGGCAGGCACTGCCTCCGAAGCCAGTGCCGAGGCCATGCCGGGACCCAGCCCATCGGCGACGGCCTGCCGGAGCACGTCCGCAGCCCACAGGCTCGATGTGCCGACGAAGCAGGTGGTCGCCTGAAGCAGGAACAGCCGCTGGCGGGTCTTCACGGGATCGGCGGTGCTCGCACGGGCGCCCAGGCGATGCCAGACGGCGGCCCCCATCGCCGTACCTGCCAGGTACACCGCGAGCAGCAGGGCGAAGGTGTAGACCGTGTCCTGCGTCACCTGGCTCAGCACGCGAACGACGACCACCTCGTAGCCGATGCCCAGCAGGCCTGTGGCGGCGAGGATCGCCAGTGCCGACGGCTTGGCCGTTCGGGCGGCCGGTTGCACGCCAGCCGCGCCTGCCGACGGCAGCATGAAGGCCGCCATGGCGCAACCCAGGTTGAGCACGGCGCACACTACCGCGGTGTGTGCGAGTCCGAACTGCGGCACCAGCCAGAACGCGGCGACGAGCACACCGATGACCGCGCCGAAGGTGTTGCAGGCATAGAGGGCCGCGATGCCCTGTCTTTCGTGGCCCAGCCGCGCCATCACGCGCTCCATGGCCGGCAGCGTTGCCCCCATGGCGGCCGTGGCCGGCAGCAGCACGATGAAAGTCCCGAAGAAGGCCACGGTCCACTGCCAAAGGGGAGAGGGCTGCGCTCCGGTTGCATCGAGCAGGAGTTGGCTGACCGGTGCCAGCAGCAGCGCCAGCGCCACGCTCCACAGGGCAATCAACACTTCGCACATCGCGTACCAGCGCTCGGGCCGGGCGCTGCGAACCACGCGTGGCCCGACACCCAGCGAGCCCAGCGCGAGCCCGCCGAAGAAGGCAGCGACCACGGCCAGCACGGCGGCCGATTCATGGCCCAGCCACAGCGCGCTCTGCTGGGTCCAGATGATCTGATAGCCGAGCCCGGCGAAGCCGGAGCCGAGCATCAGCGCACAGGCGAGACGGTGGCGCATCGTTCAGCCGCCGAAGCTGATCTTGTAGCCCCAGGAGTCCAGCCGGGCAGGGATGGCGTTGAACGACATCGTGACCCGCCGCTCCCCGGGGTTCGGCGGCACCGCGTGCATCAGGTAGCTGGGAAACAGCACCATGTCGCCCGGGTCCGGCGCGGGACTGATCCACTTGTCGGCGCTGTAGGGTCCAGGGGCCGTCTGCGCGTGATCGTTGCGAAAGGCGAAGTCGTGACCGCCCGGCGACTTCATGAACACGGTTCGCGCGTCCGGGTGCGTGGGGGTCAGGTACAGCACGCCGGAGACGAAGCTGTTGGCATGGTTGTGCATCGCCTGCCTTCCACCGGTGTCGAGCACGTTGACCCACATCTCCTTGACCGACCATCCGATTCGTTCCCCGAACAGCAGCGCGCCGAAATCGACCAACTTCGGCGTGATTAGGCCCGCGCATTCGACCAGCAGCGGACTGTCGCCCGGCTGCAGCATCGCGGTGTGCGAGAGGTTCGGGGACGAATTGTTGTCCTGCGAGGCCAGCGATGCAAAATGCTCGACCAGTCCGCTCACGAGCGCGGGGCCGAGCGCTCGCGGCACGCGCATGAACGGTGACGGAAAGAGCCCTATGATTTCGTCCATCGGCCGCATTGTCATGCGGTCGCTCCTCGAGCGGGGTCACGGATCTGTCATATGCGCTTTCCAGAATGAGCGGCTTTGGCCGGCAGGCGATCCCATCCATGCATCGAGCGCGTTGCCCTGTCCGTGCCGGCCTGGCCTTGCTGATGGTGTTCGCGTCGACGTGTGCGCCTGGCGCGGAGTTGGACTTCAACACGCTCGAGGTGCCCGCCGAAACCCAATCGAGCGGGCCGGCACAGCCGCAGGCGTGGACGCCGGCGCGGCCTTCATCTCCTTCGGCGGAGATCGAAAGCGTGCCGAAGCCGCGGCAGCGCGATGAATCCGCGGAGCCGGGCGGCGCCGTCTTCACGCCTTTCGCCGAATCGCCGCGGGCGCCTTCGGCCAAGGTTGCGCCGCATGACAAACCCGCCGTCGCATCAAGCGGATTCGACGTGCCTGACCTCGTACTGACCCTTGCTGCCGTTCTCGCCGGGATCGCGGTGCTCGCGTGGCTGCTTCGCAGAGCCTGAGCCTGCGCACCTTGCGCGTCGAGTAGGGCTGTGCCCATGCGCGCGTGCGCGACGGTCAGGCCGATCGCCTGCTTGGAACGTCCCCATAGCTCTGAATTCCGGGCTCGGAAAAGACTTTGGCCCAGCGTTCTTGGACGGAAAATGTCGTTATGAATCAATAGTTTAGCGCATACAATGATAGTTATGTAAAATACTTATGCCGTGTGCTTGCACAGCCATGCCGTCCAAAGCAGGGACTGGACGGGCTGGTGCGGCGCGCTAAACTGTCCATGTTAGCTACCTTGAAGCAAATCCATGATCACCGTCACTTCCGTCGAAGCGCAGAACAAATTCGGACAGCTCTTGGACAACGCACAACGCGAGCCCATCATCATCACTCGGCATGGTCGCCCCGCCGCCTACATGATCTCGCCGCAGGACATGAGAGACCTCCAAGAGGCGCGTGCGAGCGCCGACAAAGGCCGGCCTGAGCGTGACTGGGCCGCGGCAAGCGCACAGGCCTGGAACGACTTCGATGCTCGCTTTGGTTCTTTCGCGGACGAGCATTCGACGCTCTGAACGCGAATGTCGCAGTTCGACGTCCACCGCAACCAGGGAAATCAGAAAGACAGCATCCCTTTTGTTGTGATCATCCAGTCCGCGCGATTCGACGCGTACCGGCGGCGGGTAGTGGTTCCGCTTGTGCTACGCCAACACGCACCTGGCGGATCCATTTCTGGATCTCGGATGAATCCCATCTTCACGGTCGACGGTGTCGAAGTCATCCTTAATCCATTGCAAATCGTCTCCGTGGCGACCAGCCAGTTGGGCGCCTTGGTCGCTTCTCTTGCAGAGCACGGGCAGCAGATCACGGATGCAGTCGACGAGTTAATGACCCGAGCTTGGGGATAACTCGTCCGACCTCAGCGGCGTCGCCTTCGTTGCCAGCACCAGCGTATCGGTTTGATTGGACACGCGCCACACGCCACATCACACTACTCTCGTGACCAACGCGACGTCAATCAGTGTTGACAAGTCTGTGCTCCACCCCAATGGGGTGGTGTCACGGCGCGCGGTCGTCGCAGCCGGATGCGCCTTCGCCGCGTCGGGTGCGCGGGGACAGACGCCATATCCTTCTCGTCCCGTGCGCTTGGTCGTACCTTTCCCCGCCGGCTTCTCGCCGGATGTGGTCGCGCGGCTATGGGGCGAACGATTCGCCAAGTCGACGGGCCAGGCCGTCGTAGTTGAAAACCGCCCGGGCGCGGGCACGATCATTGCCGCTCAGGCGGTGGCCGCGGCGCCGGCTGATGGATATACGCTTTTTTGGACTGTCAACAACACGTTTTCGATCAACCCGTTCATCTATCGCAGCCTGCCGTACCGAGCCGAGGATTTCGTGCCCATCACGCGCATTCTGTCGGTGCCTTTCGTACTCGTCGTCTCCGCCGAGTCGTCGATTCATAGTCTCGACGATCTGGTCCGCGAAGGCAGGGCCCGGCCCGGGGCGATGAACTATGCCAGCTCTGGCATCGGCACCTCGACGCATGTGATCATGGCTCGGTTGCTAAATTCTGCCGGCATCACGATGACGCACGTGCCTTACAAGGAGTCCTACCTCCCCGATGTCATCGAACAGCGCATCGCGGTGGCATTCGAGCCCAGCACCACGGCGATAGCAAATGTGAGGGGTGGAAAGATTCGTGCACTCGGGGTGTCGAGCACGTCGCGGCTCGAGGTCTTGAAGGACGTGTCGGCAATCGCCGAGACATTTCCTGGATTCGTCGGCGAATCTTGGCAGGGCATCTTCGCGCCCAAGGGCACACCCGGCAAGGTCGTAGCCACGATCGTCGAGCACTCACAGCGCATCGTCGAGGATGAGGATTTTCGCGCGACGCTGACCGACCATGGCCTGGTGCCGGTCGGCGGTACATCGGCGGCGTTCCAACAGTTCCTCGTGGAAGATGCACGCGCCTGGGCTCAGGTGGTGAAAGCAAGCAACATCACCGTCGATTGATGTCAATCGACACCGGGAAGCTGGCTCCCGAGGAATGACCTCGTCTGTTCGAGGAACTGCCGGGATGCCGGCTCGGTCTCGAAGAACAGGTGATTGCGCCCATCCAGCGCGACGAAGCGCGCTCCGGAGATGCCTGCTGCCATGCGACGGCCGGCTTCGAATGGAACGCGAGCGTCGTCTCGTGCGTGCATGACCAGTGTCGGCACTCGGACCTGCGCCAGCAGAGCGCTGACATCGATTTCGCCTGCGGTTTCAAACATGCGTGCAGCCGTGTCCGCCGACACGGTGATACGCTGCAACTCATTGAACCAGTCGGCCTGTTCCTTGGTCGCATCGGGGACGAACTGGGAGGTGAAAAGCTGACGAAAGGCCGGGTTGTCCTTCCCCCACCCGACCCGCATCAGTGTCAGCAGCGCGGCATCCTCTTCGATTTGAGCCGCTGTGCGAATGCGATGCTTCGCACCTTTTGCGAAGCCTCCGTAGAGAATCAGATGCGACACGCGTTCGGGATGCCGGACCGCATAGGCGATCGCAACCGCGCACCCCTGGGAGATGCCCAACAGAGCGAAGCGCTCAATCCCGAGCGCCTCGACCACTGCCTCCAGGTCACTGACGTAAGCGTCGAACGAAATCTCGTCGACAACGCGGTCCGACAGCCCGTTGCCGCGCGCATCGTATCGAGCGAACAAGTGGTCTTTTGCCAATTCGCGGAAGAGATGGCCCCAGATCGGGCTCTTGAGGTCGTATTCCAAGTGGGTCATCCAGTTGCCCGTCTTCAGCAGCACCGGCCCCTGACCGATCGTCGAATAAGCCAACTGAATCCCGTCGCGCGCGGTGCAGAAGTGAATCTCCTGGTCGAGGACGGCAGCATCGGGAGCGGTCACACCGGGTGCGTTACCGTGCCGAGCGGGTGCGATGGCGAAGACATCCACCCGCTGAGCGATGTTCTTCAAGGTACGCGGCCCCCAGGACTCGAAGTTCGCCTTGAGGGTGTGGTTCACCTGCTCGTACACGTGGCGCGAGATGCAGATGCCGCCTGGCTCTGCGATGCCCTCGAGCCGTGCCGCCACATTGACCCCGTCGCCGTATATCCGCGATTCGTCGTGAATCACGTCGCCGAGGTTGATGCCGATTCGAAAAAGCATGCGACGGCGTGGCGTGACGCTCTCGTTGCGCGTCGCCATCACGGTCTGGATTTCAACTGCGCACTCGGTGGCGTTGATCACGCTTGGAAAATCAGCCAGGATGCCGTCACCGGCCGTGTCTATGACCTGGCCACCGTAACGACTCACCAGGGGCAGCACGACTGCCTGATGGCCTTTGAGCGCGGCAACGGTCGCGCCTTCGTCTTCCCCCATCAAGCGGCTATAGCCGGCGATGTCCGCCGCAAGAATTGCGGCAAGCCGACGATTGATCGAAGGCCCGCTCGCGTTCGCATTCCCGGGCACGGCTGGGTCCCTGGTCATGGCACTTGCCTTGGCGATAATGAGAGCCCATGGTATGCCTCATCCGGCGGCGCAGGCAATATCAGCACGGAAAGGGAAAGAAGATGCAATCCGAACCGATCCACTTCAACGATGGCGCCGCCTACGAAGGCTTCATGGGCCAGTGGAGCCAACTCGTCGGCGACTCGTTCCTGCGCTGGCTCGATCCTCCGCCCGGATGGCGCTGGCTGGACGTCGGTTGCGGCAACGGCGCGTTCACCCAGATGCTTGTCGAGCGCTGTGCGCCGGCTGCGGTTCAAGGCATCGACCCGTCGAAGGAGCAGATCGCGTATGCGCGCGAGCGACCGGGCCGCGGCTCAGCTCAGTTTGACGTCGGCGACGCGATGGCCCTCCCCTACGCCGACGCGAGCTTCGACGCCGCCGTGATGGCGCTGGTCATCTTCTTCGTTTCCGATCCGGCGAAGTCGGTTGCCGAGATGGCGCGCGTCGTCCGGCCCGGCGGCAGCGTCTCGGCGTACTCCTGGGACATCCTCGGCGGCGCCTTTCCGTACGCAGCGTTGCAGGAGGAAATGGCAAAGCTCGCGACGGTTCCTCCCTGGCCGCCGAGCGTCGAGGCGGCCCGCATGGAGACGAAGCGCGCGCTCTGGGCGCGTGCGGGGCTGACCCAGATCGAGACGCGACAGATAAGCGTCGAGCGAACGTTCGCCGACTTCGATTCGTTCTGGCAGATCGCGCGGACCGGGCCGCGCCTGGCCGCCAGCCTGGCGGCGATGCCGGAAAACGATCGTCAGCTCCTGCAGGAACGCCTGCGCGCCCGGCTGAGCGCCGATGCCGCCGGCCGGATCACGTACGGCGCGCGCGCCAACGCGATCAGGGGGCTGGTTGCGACATAGCGCCGCGTCGGCGGCTTCCCTATGATCCCGTTCGCGCCTGGCGTCAGCGTGTGCATAGGCAAGCTTGGTGCAAAGGGTAACCACAGCCATCGCGTAGCCCCAAAGATCCTCGCCCAACAAGGCCCCGTCATCGGGCAGCAGCCCGGTACTGAATCGCGAGTTCCCTGAAAATGCGATCGGGATCGATGCTGTCAACCAAATCCACCGCCTGAGTCATTTGCTGTCCTTTCCGCGGACAAATCGGCCGCACGGCTTACAGTTCGGCGGTGCAGCCTTGAACGAGCCGACTCTTGACCTTACCGCCAATGACCCAGGAAGGTTCCGGATCCATGAAGAATTCATCAGACAGCCAAGTATTGCCGGGCGTGCTCCGTACGCCCGATGAACGCTTCGCGGCCCTGCAGGGCTTCCCGTTTGAACCGAATTACGCGGCGAACCTCCCAGAGTTCGAAGGCTTGCGGCTTCACTACGTGGACGAGGGCCCACGAGACGCCGCCTCGACCGTGTTGTGCCTGCACGGGCAGCCGACGTGGAGTTACCTCTATCGAAAGATGCTTCCGGTGTTTACAGCGGCCGAACAGCGAGTGATCGCGCCTGACCTGTTCGGCTTTGGCCGCTCCGACAAGCCAGAGGACGAGAGCTTCTATTCCTTTTCACGGCATCGCGCGTCGCTTGTCGCACTGATTCGTCACCTCCGCTTGGGCAACGTGACGTTGGTGGTGCAGGACTGGGGCGGCCTGTTGGGCCTGACACTGCCGCTCGAATTCCCAGGCGTCTTCACGCGCCTGATCGTCATGAATACGGCGCTCGGCACGGGCGACGTGCCGCTCGGCCAGGGCTTCATCGACTGGCGGGCGTTTTCGAACAGCAGGCCGGACATGGATGTCGCGGCGCTGATGCGTCGTTCTGTGCCTGAGCTGTCGGCGGAGGAGGCGCAGGCGTACGCGGCACCATTCCCGGATGTGCGATACAAGGCCGGAGTTCGCCGCTTTCCAAACCTCGTGCCCGATCACCCGGATGCCGACGGCGCGGCACTTTCGCGAGAGGCAAGGCAATGGTGGTCCACTCAGTGGGATGGAGAGACCTTCATGGCCGTCGGCATGCGAGATCCGGTGCTGGGCCCTGCCGCCATGGCGCAGTTGCGCCGGAATATCCGGAATTGCCCGCCGCCGATGGAACTGAGCGATGCGGGACACTTCGTACAGGAGAGCGGGGAGATCGTCGCGCAGCAGGCACTGGCTGCATTTGGTCGGCTGGGGCCTTGAGCATCCGATGAGATCTGTCGCGGCATGCTTGCAGGCTGCCGGGCCCTGATCGCGTCGCTGCCCATCCAGCGGGCGCCCGTCCCTGCTACTTCGGAGGCGAGCTTCCAAACGGCTGCACGAGCGTGTTGTGAAACGCCGCAACATGCCAATCCTGGCCCTCCTTGACAAGCACTCGGATGCTCAGTTCCTGTTGCGGAGGAAGCCGCTGTCCATCTGGCGCAAGGAGCCCACTCAATTCGTTCGTGACGTGGACCAGCGCAACGTCAGGCCGGATAAACCGTACGGAGACGTTGAGGGTTCTGTGTTTGGCTTCCCGCGCCCGAGTGGTCAGGATAGCCCCCAGTCCCTTCTCGAACTCCACAGTACCCTTGAACCGCTCGCCTCGCACTGTGACAAGGTCTGCGTCGGCGGTGTACATCCTTGTCGCGGCCTTGGAGTCATGCGCATTGAATCCGTCCGTCATCGCCACAACGACGTTTCGGATGGCTTCCTCGTCTGCTGAACTGCCAAGCGGCTGATTCTGCGCGCTGGAACCGGAGCAGCAGAGCAGCAGCGCGACAGCGCAGATGATGGTCAAAGCGCTGGATCGTCGATGCATGGTGTGCTCCGGGATGGGAAGCGAGTCTGCAACGACTGCCAAAGGGAGTTTGTTCGCCAACACACACAGGCCACGCACAAGCGCAACGCGCCGACGAGTGATGACGCAGACTGATCCGGGACGCCCGGGTCGTGCTCACGAATCGGGCCCAACCTGCTGAACAGCGAATTGCAGGTGCCTCAAGCAGAGAGCGCCATACGTTTTTTCAACCTCGTGGATCTTTCGAAGGCTCGAGCACGGCTCGACGCAGTTCGTCGAAACCATCGACGATGAAGTCATACTTCATGTTCGGCAACGGGTCGGGCGGCCCGTCAGGGCCCCATTCATCGGGGCGGCGCACGAAGGCTGTCCGCATGCCGGCCTGATGGGCAGCGTTCAGATCGAAATTGTGGCAAGCCACCATCAGGATCTGCGCGGGCTCAAGGTTCATCCAACGTGCCGCCGTGCGATAGGCCTCCGTGTGCGGCTTGTACATGCCGATCATTTCGCAGGAAATGATGGCGTCCCAAGCGATGCGGTTGCGCCGCGAGACATCAATAACCAGGGAAACAGGCAGCATGGTGAACGAAACCACTGTCAGTGCTGCCTTCAACGCGGCGAGCGAGGCCGGAAAGTCGCGCCAGGCGTCGAGTTCGTGCCAGGCGCGCCAGAGCTCGTCGCGGTCCGCGGCGGTGAAGCGATCGAGGCCGAATTGCGTCAGCGTGAGATCGAGAACGCGCCGATGCACGTCGTCCATGTGGAAGTCAGGTCGCACCTGGCCAACGATCCCCTGCAGGGTGCGCCGCCGCCAGTCGTTGGCCGGCGCGTGCCAGTCTGCAGAGATGCCATGGCGGGTGCCGACACGATGGAACGCGTTCACGATCCCGGCGTGCCAGTCGAGCACGGTGCCGCCGGTGTCGAAAGCCAGGGCCTGGATGTTCATGTGGTCACCTCGATGCAAGTATGTCAGCACGGCTCGGGTTGCGTCGGGTTCAGTACCCTTGGCGAAGGTCAGTCGTGCCTATTGCTGAACGACTCATCCTCTCATCGTGGTCGACACAGAAAGCATGAATGGACTCGACGCGTCCGCGCAGCGCCAGCGAGCCAAGATCGTGGGCACGGATCCCAGGCGGTGGATCAACGGAGGCGAGCGCGTCTGCCGATGCAATGAAGAAGCATCCGACTTCGCGGGTCGCCTGCTCGAGGCGGCCGGTCGTGTTCATGACGTCGCCATGGAAGACGATTGCACGACGCACCTGGCCGACCTCGCCGGCAATGACCTCGCCCAGATGCAAGGCCGCACGCAGTTCCGGTGACACGCCAAAGCGTTGGACAAACCGGTTTGCGTCCGCGGCAAGCGCCGCGCGCATGGCGAAGAAGCAGCGCAACGCCCGCGCGTCCGCAACGCCCTCGGCCTCGACCCAGGTGATGACGATCTCGTCACCGACGTACTGGTAGATCTCGCCTCTGCACAGCTCAATCGGTTCGGCCACTGCCGAAAACACCGCGGCGAGAAAGCGATGCGCCTCAAGTGGGCCGAGGCGCTCGGCGATCGCAGTCGAGCCCACCACGTCGGCAAAGAGGAAGAAGCGTCGCTCGACGAAGGGCCGGCGATACTTTCCGAGCAGAAGGGCCGTGAACGTGCGGTACCCGACGAGGCCCGCGGCCTGAAACATCATGACGATGACGGCGACGGGCACGAGCGAGAGGAAAACCGCGATCAGGCCGGTGCGCGCGTTGTAGACGTTGACAACGCCCAACAACCGCTCCCCCGGCTGTCCGATTAGGACCAATCCTGCGATTGCGCCGTAGACAAACGTCTTCAGGACAAACACCGCGGCGAAGGGCAGCGCGTCGAGCCATCGCATCGAAACATGACGCAGCAGGAAAAGCTCGATGCTGGCGATCCATGCAGCCGTGAGTAGCGCGTCGATGACGCCAATCGGTATGGAGATCAACAGGGAGCCAAGTAGCGCGCGAGCGCCCGGCCCGGCCATCGCGACACCGTAGACCACCCCGACGCCCGCACCGATGACCGCGGCCACGCGCAAGATGCGCATGAAGCGCCGCAGCCGTTCGCGCGTGACGGCGGAGAGCGTGTCGATCATTTGCCGGAGTCTATGGGCACCACCGCGGACTTCTGCTGAGGGATGCGCCGAAATCTTCAGTAGATTTTTCAGATGGCCGGCTATGCGTGCGCATCGTTTCAGTCATTTGCCGCGTCGATCTTTTCAGTTCCCTACGGCGCGGCACCAGGGATTTCGTCCTGCTCGCCTGATACCGCCCGCGATTCGCCGCCGGCGAGGTCAAGTTCCAAGGTGGACCGGCCATTCGCCAAGAAAAGGGCCAACGTCAGGTTTCCGCGACCGCAGCCATTCGGCGGCCAAATTCGGATGACAGCAGACAGTCTGGAAGAGCCTTTCGGGGCTGATCGCGCCGGATCGGCCGCTCCCCTGCCCCGATGCCTAGCCTCAAGCTTCAGCTTTCCGACCGTCCCAGCCACGCGACCTCGCGAGCTCGGTTAGGGGCCCATAACGCGGCCTAATGGACTTCGATCTATCGATATGGCTCAACAGGCAACCCACGGTGCGCCGGACGCATTCAGCTTGGGCGTCGATCCCCGGGTCCACCGAAACCAGCAGCGCGCTCAGGGCGCCGTGCGCACATCCCTTCGTCCTTCTCCTCCTCGCAAATACCCCGCGGCCGCCTCCTGTGCGGACCCGCTCGCGCCGTGCGACGGCCAGGCCGTCTCTCAGCCAACAGCTCCACGGGGCGATGGCAAGCCTAGGGCCAGCCAACCCGATCGGGCCGCCAGGCGCTGGAACCTGCCAAGTCGCAACTCCGCGATGCGCCAAGGCTGCAAAGACTGCCAGACCAGCTCACACAGGCACTTTCAGCGCTTCCCCTTCATGGTGGCCAGCACGACTTCGAGTTGCTCCATCGTGAACCATCCATCCGGACGTACCCCTGCTGGAAGTCGACCCGATTGCGCGCGCCAAAGGGATCGGCAGGCTGGGCCGCATCGGGTTCGGTCCATCGTCGAGCCCGGGAAGCACGTCGGCGCTCGGCGCCGCCTTCGCGGAGTGGCCAGGGCCCGAGGAATAGGTGCTCGAAGAGTCCTTCGTGAGCAAGAGCCCGCGCCGGAAGAATCGAAAGCGGTCGCCAGTGGCCAACTCGCTGAATTTCATGGGCCGATCCTATCGCGCCGCACGTCAAACGGCAGGCCTCACGAATGGGCGCGCCGACCGCGCCACCCTCCTGAACGCGGTTGGAGACCACACCGCAGAGATTCGCGCCTAAGAAGAAGCCCACCCCAAGCGTCCGAACATCAAGCTCACAGCCGAGTCACATCCACGACGGCGGCTGCGAGGGCATCGGGTGCCTCCTGAGGCAGGTTGTGCCCGACGCCACCGCCGATAAGCCGGTGGACGTAGGGTCCTAAGAACTTCTTGGCGTAGCTGCTGGGCTCGGGGTGCGGGGCGCCGTTGGCGTCCCCTTCGAGCGAGATCGTCGGTACACGGATGACCGGAGCCTGGGCCAGGAGCGACTCAAAATCGTCGTACTTCGCTTCGCCTTCCGCTAGGCCAAGCCTCCAGCGATAGTTGTGGATCACGATGGCCACGTGATCCGGATTGTCAAGGGCAGCCGCACTGCGTTCAAAGGTGGCGAGGTCAAAGGCCCATTTCGGCGACGCTGTCTGCCAGATCAGCCGGGCGAACTCTTTGCGGTTCTTCTCATAGCCCAAACGACCCCGTTCGGTGGCGAAGTAGTACTGGTACCACCATTGCTGTTCAGCTTGGGGCAGCAGAGGCATCTTGCCTATCTGCTGGCTACCAATCAGATAACCGCTGACGGAGACCAGCGCATCGACGCGCTGCGGCCACAGTGCCGCCATGATGCACGCCGTGCGCGCCCCCCAGTCGCAGCCCGCGACCGTGGCCTTCTCGATTCCCAGCGCATCCATCAGATTGACGATGTCGAGGGCGATGGCGCTTTGCTGGCCGTTGCGAGGCGTCTTGTCCGAAATGAACCGAGTGCCACCGTGTCCCCGCAGATGTGGAACGATCACCCGATGGCCAGCCGCGGCCAGCATCGGAGCGACGTCTACATACGTATGGATGTCATACGGCCACCCGTGCAACAGGATCACCGGCGCTCCGTTTGTCGGCCCGAGTTCGGCGTACTCGACACGTAGCACGCCGGCGTCGATGCTCTTGACCGCCTGCAGTTGCTTCAAGGGGAATGCCTTGGGGGAAGTTTCGGATTGAGCGAAGGCCGCCCCGCCATTGAGTTGTGTCGCCACGCCGAATGCCGCGGCGCCCAAGAATGAACGTCTCGGCAGAGATGGCCTGTCTGATGATCCGTGCGCGGATGCCACAGCATTTTCACGTCAAAAGTGGGCAGATCCCAGGGAAGGTCAAACGGCTCGACCTGCGCCTTTCGCATCATCCGCCGCGCCAGCCGCCCCGGAATGCTGGCCACCATGTCCGATGTTTCCAGCACGAACGGAGCGCGCGCCACTGCTGCCGCCGCCGACAACGAACAGGTCGAAGTCGAAGTGACTCATCCCTTGCCCGAGCTTTGGGCGGCGCGTTGCACATTCAGTCCGACCTCTTCGTACCCTCCCCCCGACTCGTCGGGCCAGGAGACGGCAGCTTGAAAGGCCGGGCGTGCGGCGAGGCGGGTGTACCAATCATTGACTCGCGGCCGTTTACTGGCCGACCAGAACTGATTGGCTCCCAAGGCATTCAAGCGGAACATGTAAGGGGCGATGGCCAGCTCGGCCAGTGAGAATTCCTCTCCCACGATCCAGGGCCCGGGATCCAGGGTGGCCTCGAGGCGATCGAGCAGCGCGGCAATCTCGTCGGAGGCCTGCGCCAGTTCCTCGTGCGGAATTTCTCCGCGAACCGCGCGCGTGTGCAGGTCCTTCAGAAATTTCGTGGGGCGCAACGCAGCCTGCTTCTGCAACTCCTCTTCGCTCCATCGATTGCGCAGCTTGGGAAGGATGTACTTCACCATCGTAAGCTTCGCGACGGGGTCGAGACCCGCGTCGCAGGCGCGCACAAATTGCCGCATCCGCGCTGCCGCCAGCGGTGCTTGCGGAATGAGCGCCGGGCCTTCGAAGGCAGCGTCGATGTACTCGCAAATGATGGAGGATTCCAGGACAGGCTGTCCGTCATGAACCAATGTCGGGACGACGCCATCGGGATTGATGGCGAGATATTCGGGCCGCATCTGATCGAACTTGAATAGATCGACGTAGCGGCTGGTCCACGGCACACCCTTTTCCTCCAAGGCCATGCGGACCTTGACCGAGCACACGGAACTCCAGAAATGATAGAGCTCGACCATCAGAGAGACTCCGACTCTATAGAGGTTTTGCAGTAATACGAGAACTCGGCAGGCATCTGAAATCCTTCTCGGATGTTGTTGAAGTGAGATCAAATCAGAGTGTCATTTGGTTGCTTTGACAACCATCCAAAGCCGCGGGCATGCTAGGCGTTTACCCGCATCAGATGCGACCTGCTTCGTCAAGGCGACAAAAGGCGAGCGCGCGGCGGTCAGCGGCGCGACCATGATCTACATCCGCTGACCGGCCATCGGCGACTCGGTAGACCCGCCGCTCGTCCTTTGGAGCCAGTCGTTGACCTCGCGCAGTCGTTCAGCTTTCCAGGAAAGCGAGCACTTCGCCATCAACATCCTGACCGTCGATTGCCACAGAACAGCTTCAGTTCGAGCCCTCAAACAAGGTGCCGCCTCTGCCCGCTCGTCCATCCGTCCAGATACTCTCGCGAGAACCTGACGCCGCGCTCGCAGTGGCGACTGGAGCAGCCCAGGCCGGTCAAGCCCATCCGGACGCACGCGTCCATGTAGGCCTCCGGATCGGCCACGCCCAGACCCAGCGCGCCGATGCCGCTCACCGAAGCGCCCATCATGAAGTCGACGGCCACGTTGAGGTCGGCGAACGAGAACTGCCCGTTCTCGCGTCCTCGCCGCAGGTCCTCCTGCATGTAGTCGCGCACCAGCAGCTTGTTGTTCGACGCCGTGCTCGAGCGCGTGATGAAAGAGGCCCATACAGGGTCTTGAGCGGCGCGCTTGAAGAACAGTCGGAAGCCTACAGCGAAGCGCTGCCAGGGCTCCTTCAGCACGTCGTAGAGCGGCAGGATGTCCGTCGTCATCCGATCGCTCTGCGCCAGGGAGATGGCATGCAAGACTTCGTCGAGTGACAGGAAGTGCAGGTAGAACGTGCCGCGCGAGACGCCGGCCTCGCGCACCACGTCCTCGATGACCGGGATGCGCCCGTGGGCCTCGGCAAAGACCTTCATCGTCGCTTCGAGCAGACGCGCCCTCGTCAACGCCCGCTTCTTCGCCGCCACCTCCACGCGATGGTCGGGCCGCGCGAAAGCGCCTCGCGAAGCGCTCTCCTTTGTCGCCATGGATGCCTCCAATGATGAATTGTCAGTCTGATGAATTGATGTTCTGACGTGGGGATTGTCCCGTTGGTCTGTCGAGGGCATCGAAATAGATTTAACACCAATGTCAGTATGACATGTTCATCCACTCTAGGAGATCTCCCATGACCCGACTGACCCCCGACCCGGAGGCCCGGTGCAACGAAGCCGAGGCGGCCACCCGATCGACGCTCGTTACACGTGCGAAGGCCTTGAATGCATTGCTCACCAGGAATGCGGTGCAGACCGAGAAGGACCGGAGGGTCGTCGAGGAGAACATCGCGGCGATGGCAGAAGCCGGGCTCTTCCGCACCATGGTGCCGAAGCGCTACGACGGCTTCCAGGGTTCGATCCGAACGCATCTCGAAGTGACCGCGGCGGTCGCCGAAGCCTGCGGCTCGTCGGCCTGGGTGCTGGCGTTGACCAATGTCTGCGCCTGGTTCACCGGCTTGTTCGACCAACGGGCCCAGGACGACGTCTTCGGCGCCAAGAATGCGAGAGTCGCCGGCGTCTTCTCGCCATCGACGCAGGTCCAGCGCGTGGAAGGGGGTCTGGTGGCCTCCGGCAAATGGTTCTGGTCCTCGGGCTGCCTGCATGCCGACTGGGCCATGCTCGGCGTGCTCGAGCAGGACAGGAACGGTGCGACGATCAACCAGTACCTGGCATTGATGCCGATGAGCGAGCTGAGCATCGAGGACACCTGGTTCACCGCGGGCATGAAGGGCACGGGCTCCAACTGCGTGGTCGCCAAGGAGGTGTTCGTGCCCGACCATCGCCTGCTGCCGCTGATGAAGGCGGTCGAAGGCGACTACCCCACGCCTTTCGCGGACGAGGCGACCTATCACGCCGCCTTCATTCCGGTCGCCGCGCTGGTGCTGGTCGGGGCGCAGCTCGGCATGTCGCGTGCGGCGCTGAGCCACGTGATCGAGAAGGCGCCGCAGCGCGCGATCGCCTACACCTCGTTCAAGAAGCAGACCGACTCGACCGCGTTCCAGGTACAGATTGCGAAGGCCGCGTTAAAGATCGACACCGCTCACCTCCATGCATTCCGCGCGGCCGACGACATCGATGCCGCGGCGCTGCGCGGCCAGTACCTCGACTACAAGACCCGGGCGCGCGTGCGGGCCGACACCGGCTACGTCGCACAGTACGCGAGCGATGCGATCAACATGCTGATGACCGCGCACGGCGCCGGGAGCTTCGCCGACGCGAGCCCGATGCAGCGCATCTGGCGCGACTCGAACACCGCGGCGCGCCATGCGATCGTGCTGCAGCCGGTCGGCGAGGAGATCTACGGCAAGGCCCTGCTGGGCGTCGAGAACACGGTCACGCCGCTGGTCTGAGCCCACCCCGGAGAAGCCGCATGGAAACGAGTTTCGACCCCAAGCTGTTCCGCGACGTCATGGGGCATTTCGCGACCGGCGTGACCGTGGTCAGCTACATGTGCGAAGGCGAGGCGCGTGGCATGACGGCCAATGCGTTCATGTCGGTCTCGCTCGACCCGCCGCTTGCGATGATCTCTGTGCGGCGCGCCGCGAGGTTCGCGTCGGTGGTCGGCACGGGCGACCGTTTCGGCGTCAACTTTCTGCTGGAAAGCCAGCAATCGCTGAGCATCCACTTCGGCGGCCGCCCCTGCGCCGAACTCACCTCGCCTTTCGAGGAGCGCGACGGCACGCCGCTCGTTCGCGACAGCCTCGCGCAACTCGTACTGCGGACGGTCGACGTGCACGAAGCGGGCGACCATCTCCTGTACATCGGCCATGTCGAACACATGACGCTCGGCGAGGAACGCCAGCCGCTGATCTTCTACAGCGGCGCCTACAAGCAGGTGAACATCCATGCACCGCGGCTCTTCTGGTCGGGCGACGACGGCTGGTAGCGCAGCGTCCCCCAGGCGCCGCATGGACTCGAAAAGAACGGAGCAACAATGAATTCTCAACACACGCAGGGCCGGCGCGGCTTCCTGGCGAGCAGCGCCGCGCTGCTGGCAGGCACGGCCGGCTCGCTGCCGGTGCATTCGGCACCGAACGCCGTGCGCAAAATCGACGTCCACGCGCACTTCCTGCCCGAGAAGTACCGCACGTCGCTGGCCGCGGCCGGCCAATCGAAGCCCTCGGGAATGCCTGGCATCCCCACCTGGAGCGTCGACCAGCACGTCGAGATGATGGACCGCAACGGCATCGAGGCCTCGATCATCTCCATCTCGGCGCCCGGACTGCATTTCGGCGACGACGCGGCCGCACGCGATCTGGCGCGCTACGTCAATGACGAAGGGGCCAAGGCGACCCGGTCCTACCCCCGGCGATTCGGCATGTTCGCATCGCTGCCCCTGCCGAACATCGACGGCTCCCTCAAGGAACTGGACTACGCGTTCGACGTGCTCAAGGCCGACGGCATCGTGCTGGAGAGCAACCACAACGGCGTCTATCTCGGTGATCGTCGCCTCGATCCCGTGTTCGCAGAATTGAACCGGCGCAGCGCGAAGGTCTTCATTCATCCGACGAACCCGCATTGCCCGTGCTGCCAGGGACAGGACCCAGCGTCGTTGCCTCCGATCGGCTATCCGTTTCCGATGATCGAGTTCATGTTCGAGACGACCCGGGCCGTGTTCAACCTGATCCTTTCGGGCACGCTCGCCCGATACCCGAACATCAAGATCATCGTGCCTCATGCGGGCGCCACGGTACCGGTCCTGGCGGACCGCGTGGCCGGACTCGCGCCCGCGCTTGGCTTGCCCGACAAGCTCGACGTGCCGCGCTTCTACGAAACGCTGCGTGGGCTCTACTACGACCTGGCGGGCTTTCCGTTGCCGCGACAGCTGCTGCCACTGCTGGAGATCGCCGATCCGAAGCACATCATGTACGGCAGCGACTGGCCTTACACCCCCGAAGCACTGGTGACGGCGCTTGCGCAACAACTCGACGCGAGTCCTCTCCTCACGGATCGCCTGCGACAGGACTTCATGCGGAACAACGCATTGGCGCTGTTTCCAAAGTTCGCCTAGAAGCCGTCCGAAGGCTCGATGAGATGCAATGCGCGAAGAACGCCGCCACAGGCGTGAGCGGTGTGTCGGCGCGCGCCAGCATCGCGAGTTCCAGGTCGAAGGGCTCGATGCCGCAGTTCTCGATCGCGACAATGTCGCGCGTTTCGGCATTTCCCAGCAGCGGCTCTGGAATGATGCTGACGGCATCGGAGTTGCGTTGCAGGGCGAAGGCCTGCAGCGCGTCGCATACCAGGTAGCGCTTCGGCGACTCGACGCCGCTGCGGGCGAACATTTGCGCCAGGCGCGATTGCCGGGCTTCGTCGAGTCGCCGGGTGTAGATCCACTCGTACTGGACGAGTGCCTGCGGTGTCGGTGCTGCCAAGGCCGGGTGGTCGCGGCGCAATGCCACGCGCTGACGAATGCACTGCAACTGCTCGACACGGAACTCATCGCCCTGCAGCTCGCCCGCATCGGCTGCGACCAGTGCCAGGTCGAGCGATCCATCCCGCAACCGGGGCAGAACACGCTGGATGAGGCCGTCGCTGAACTCGAGGCGGACCTTCTGATAGCGCTGCCTGAACCAGCCAAACGCCTCTCCGAGAGCAGTCAGCGTCACGAGCGGGTTCAGTGCAACGTGCAGCGTGCCGGCGTCTTCGCCGCCCGCTTGTCGCAGTTCATCGTAAGCAAGCTCGACCTGCCGCGTGACCAGCCGCGCGCGCGCGAGCAGCCGTTCGCCGGCCTCGGTGAGGTCGATCCCCCTCGAGCGTCGGATCAGCAGCGGCACACCGGCATCCTCCTCGAGCAGTTGCATGGCCTTCGTGACCGCAGATTGCGACAGGTGAAGGTGGCGCGCAGCGCCTCGGATGCTGCCGTTCTCCACGACGGCGACCAGCGCCCTCAGCTGCTGCATGGTCATCACGTCACTGATCTCCAAAGGTGTTCACGAAGCGGATTTTGACTCTTTCAGAGGTCGGTCGTGCCGCCTAGCATCCTCGCAACCCCACCCAATTGCCGCAAGGAGTTCCACATGCTGAACAGACGCCATCTGATTGCCGCCAGCGGCGCATTGCCCATTGCGATGCTCCTGCCGACCAGGGCGACCACCGCCTGGCCCACCAAGCCGATTCGCATCGTGGTTCCTTCGCCAGCCGGTTCGCCGGTCGACGCGATTGCCCGCAAGCTCGGCGAGGTGCTCGGAAAAAGCCTCGGCACCCCCGTCGTCATCGACAACAAGCCGGGCGCGATCGGCACCATCGGCGCGGGCGAGGTCGCGCGCTCAGCGGCCGACGGCTACACCTTCCTGTTCACCACCAGCGATCCGCTGGTGGCGGCGAACGCCATGCTCAGAAAGCTGCCCTACGACCCTCGCACGGGCTTCTCGCCCATCAGCAAGGTCGCCAACAGCGCGCCCGTCTTGGTCGCGCACCCGCGCGTGAAAGCCAACAATCTCTCCGAGCTCATGGCGGAAGCGAAGGCGCAGGGCAGCAGCCCGAGCTACGGCTCCTGGGGGCCAGGCACGATCCCGATGCAGGTCATGGAATCGGCGGCGCGCCAGTCCGGCGTGCAGTTTCGCGAAGTGCCGTACCGCGGTTCTCCTCCGGCCTTGCAGGACCTTCTCGGCGGCGCGGTTGACTTGACCTTCACGGCCCCGTTCGTGGCCGCTCCGCTGATCGCGGAGGGCAAGATGAAGGCGTTGGCCGTGGTCGGCACAAGGCGCTCAGCCATGCTCCCCGGCGTGCAGACCTTCGCCGAAGCGGGCTTCGGCTCTTACGTCTTCACGAACGAGATCTGGGTCGGCCTTCTGGCTCCTGCCGGACTGGATGCCGCAATCAAGCAAAAGGTGGCCACAGCAGTTGGCACCGCAGTACATGGCGCCGACGTGGGCAATTTCCTGACCAGCATCGGCTTCACTCCGGTGGGCAACGCGCCGGCGGAGTTCGAACGAGAACTGAATGCCGAGGCTGCGGCCATCCCTGCGTTGCTGCGGGATCTGGGACTTCAGCCGCAATAGTTTCATTCATCAACCGAAGGACAACCATGCCGACCATCCAACGCACCGAGACCTCCCTGTACTACGAAAAGCACGGCCAGGGCCACCCCGTCTTCTTCATTCATGGCGGCGGAGGCAACTCCATGGCCTTCTACCAGCAGGTGCCCTTCTTCCGCGATCGCTATCAGGTGATCACGGTCGACCTGCGCGGATTCAAGCATTCGCACTGCGCTCCTGAACTCGTCCATCCACGGCATTTTCCTGACGATATTCGTGCCATCATGGACGCGGAGGGCATTGCACGCGCAGCTTTCGTTTGCCAGTCCCTCGGCGCTTGGGCGGGCCTGCCGATCGCGGTGCGCACGCCTGAGCGCGTATCGTGCCTGTTCATCAATGGCTCGCCGACGCCGGCCTATTCGGAGCAAAACTGGAAGGTGATGCAGCGCGCCAACGGCATCTTCCTGGGTCCCGATTTCTCCCGCGGGGCGGGCGTGGGCTGGAACCGCGAAACATTGAAGGCACGGCCTGACCTGATCTTCCTGTACTCCCAGATCAAAGCCCTGAATCCGCCGTTCGATTCGTCGACGATGATGGACGAGAGCATCAAGCTGTATCCGACGGACTTCGTGAACTATCGCGTGCCGACCGTTGTCGCCGGCGGATCGCACGATGATTTTCTGAACCCTGAGAGCCACTTCCATGCGGCGAGCCTGATCCCAGGCGCGGAGAACCACACGTTCAAGGATTCGGGCCACTCGGCGTACTTCGAACACGCGGACGAATTCAACGAAGTAGTTGACCGGTTTCTGCGACAGCACACCGCGCATGCGTCGAGCACTCCATGAAGGCAGTTTGGATCGGGGGCGTCTCGCGTGGCCTCGGCAGGTGTGATGGCCGACGTGGTGTTCCGAATCACCACAGGCCGATGTCGCCGCACCTGCAGCCCGGAATTTCGGCTCCGCGATTGCTGTCCTCCCGTGCCGCCCGACCAACACACGCAGTGACCTTGAGTGCGCTCAGTCAGGTGCCGCGAACATCTCAGAATCTGCGGTCGGTCCCAAGGGCATTTCGGACATCGCCCGAGGTCGGTCACTCCCTCGACCGTGCCGGCTGGCTTGCACCCGAGGCAGTCACGAAATTGGCTGGACGACGGTTTCGCGCTCACTTAGCGGTCGCCGTGAAGCGCCGCACGTGCCGCGTCCACCTCGCGGTAGAAGGCCGGGTAAGTGCCCCGCATCCGAGAGTGCGCATATTCCACGATCATGTTCTGATCGGAGACCGCGGTCGGCGATTCGGACATGCCTTCGTACTGATGATCGTGCGGCACGAAGGCGGCGTTGATCATGTTCGACACCAGTCCACCCTCTCGATACGCCGCATCGCCGAATACCAGGTGATCGTTCAGGCGCATCTCGCGGAAAGCCATCTCCGCATCCGCAATGGGATGCGAGATGTCCGAGAGGCTGCCATAGATGAAGTTGGAGCGCCGCTCGACGAAGGGAAAGACCTGCGTCGCCGTCTTGAGCACGTCGCTCGAATCCGTACTGTTGATGGCGACGATGCCGCCCGGCTTCAAATGCGCGCTGGCGAGTTGCAAGTACTCGCGCGACAGCAGATTGGTGGAATACGCGCGCCAGGAGAAGGTCGTGTTCTGCACCAACAGATCGAACCGCTCCTCCGGGTTGCGGCGCAGCCAGCGCCGGCCGTCGTCGACCACAATCTTGATTCGCGGGTCAGACAGCACCTGCGCTACCTGAGGGTACTCAGCGATGAGGGTCAGATAGCCCGGGTTGATCTCGACCACCGTCATGCGCTTGATGCGTGGCGACGCGCTGAGGATGCGTGCCCACGCCCCGGTGCTCAGCCCGACCACTAGGACGTCTTCCGGATTTGGATGGAGCGCCAGCAGCACCAGTGCCCGGTCCAGCGCGTTCGGGTTGGCGTCCACATCGACGGCAATGCGCCCGTCGTAGACATTCCCGCCCATGGCGGTCTCGGGGGCACCCATCGGCTCCGCGATGGTGTGGATGATGCCGTTGCGGTTCTCGATCACGTGCGAGATTCGCGCACCGGGTTTGAGGGTCTTGTCGGCCATTGCGATGGCACCGGCAAGGCTCAATCGCCCTGGCCAAGCCAGCACCGCGGCCGGAAGAATCATCACCGCTGCCGCAAGGCCGATCAGCGCCGCCCGCGCGCGCAAGGCGCACACGAGCGACAGCGCACCCGTCGTCAATCCCACAAGCAGCAAGCACTGATCCATGGTCAGGTGATCCAGCAGCACGTAGCCCGTCACGATCGGGCCAAGCGTCGCGCCGACAATGTTTCCGAAGTACACCTTCGACACCGATCGGCCGATGCGTGCGCCTGACTGCTGCGATCCGAGGTGATGGGCGATGGGGAACATGATGCTTTTGAGCATCGCCGTCACCACGATCAGTAAAAAGATGATGGGGGCCATCCGCGAGTGCACGATGGCCGGCAGTAGGCCTACCAGGCTCACATCCACGACCGCGGCCAGGCCGAGCACGATCGCCGAGGTGCGAAGGAGATCCGCCTGCCGTTCACAGGCGCGCTTGCCGACGGCCGATCCGACCGCAATGCCAATCAGAAACAAGAAGAGCACCAGTGCGAAGGACTGGCTCAATCCCCGCGTGGTAAACGAGATCAGGCGCACCCAGAGAATTTCCTGGCTCAGGCTCAGAAACCCCACGCCCAACGACAGAATCCAGGCGAAGCTAGCCACGGCGCTTGATCCAGACGATCGTCAGCAAGCTGACCAGGATGTTCAAGAGCGCAGCCATCCGGATCGCCGTGTCGATCTCGAACAGCAGGAACCAGAAGAAGCCCACGATCGCCACGCCGAATGCCGCTCCGAAAGTGTTGACCTGATAGAGCAGGCCGATCGACTTGCCGACGTTGCCCCACAGCCGCGTGACATACGCAACCAGGATGGGAAGCGTCGCCCCCATGAGGCAAGTCGGAACCAGCAGGAGCAGGAAGTTGGCAATGACAATCTGCCATTGCGCCGCGGCGACGAAGAGATCGCCAGTGCCGCGAATCAGCCCCGGACTGGCGAGGCCGAAGAGGCCGATACCGAGTTCGGACAATGCAAAAAAGCGCAGCGCCTGGGCGGGGTACCGATCCGCCAGATCGCCTCCAACCAGCGCGCCGAGGCCCAGTCCCAGCATAAAGACGGAAACAATGATGGTGACCGAATCGATGTCTACGCCGAAGCTCGCAAAGAGCAGTCGTTGCCAGCAGACCTGGTAGACCAGCGCGGACACACCGGAGAAGAAGAAGAGCGGCGCCAAGCGCCGACTCACCATGGCCGATTGGAGGTCCGTCGCCGATGGCGCGACTGGCGCGGTGGCGGACAGCGCGGGTGCAGTCAGTAAAGTCATCGAGGCTTCTTCCACAGGTTTCTCGAGTCTTCCAGGCCAGAGAAAGGGTAGCGCAAGCCAACCTTTTTGAGGAGCGGGAATTCATGGCTTTTTGCATCAGGCCATCCGTGTCAACGTACTGGGCAGTGGCACAGCAATCTCGTCACGGTCTCCTTCGATCAGTATTTTGCGGAACTTCCCATTTGGAGCGGCGCCGTCACGGTGCGGATGGATTCAAAGCGGATGAAGGTGACCGGGTCGAAAAACAATGCCCACGTCGACTTGCACTTGCACCGGCCTGGCGATGCTGCGGCGTACGACGAGCGTCGCATTGATTAAGCCGCTTTGCAGGTTCTCCTTGGGCTAGGTGAAGACGCCGCGGATCTAATCATCCCTGCGCGAAGCACGCTCATCTACGAGTAAAAGCTCAAGGATCGACCAGGTCCGCAATGTCAATGCCATGAACATGTTGACTCGCAGGGCGCGTTTGCACCGGAGCGCGGCCGGCGTCGTGACAGCATCGTGATTGCCCGGAACACCGCGCTCATGCAGGCTGTGGCCGAGCGTCGGCGAAAAGATACGAGCAGGAGTTGTCCCTTTCCGCAGCTGCGTTATGCATCGTTGCGCCACGGCGATCGGCAATGAGGCCACGGTTAGGCTGTGGTTCGCGGTGTCTCGAGCACGACTTGCAGAGCTATGGTTATCGCAGCGGTCGAAAGAACTCGGTTATCTCGCGCGCGAGCGCATGCGGCTGCTCCATCGCCGCGAAGTGACCTCCCCGGGACATTTCTGTCCAGCGGCGGATGTCCGTGTACACCCTACCCGCGACCGACCGCGGTGGTCGCAAGATCTCGCGGGGGAACTCGGCATCCAGCGCGACGCCTACGGCAAAGGCCAGCATCGCTGGACCGCGCAGTTGCGCGAGCTGGCCGAGGCTTGCGGCTTCACGCCGCGGCTGTGCCGGCCGTACGCTTGTATCCGAGCCGCTTCATCAGCACGTCCCAGGCATTCGCTATGCGGCCTGCGCCCCAGCCCGGGCTGCCGGGCTTGCCCGAGAAGCCATAGCCCGGCATCGACGGCAGGACGAGATCGAAGGCGTCTTCCTCGCGCCCGCCATGCGCGGTGGGATTGGTGAGCGGGCCGATGATCTTCAGGATTTCCATCACGGAGCCGGGCCAGCCATGGGTCATGATCAGGGGCATCGCGTTGGGATGTCGTGAACGCACATGCACGAACTGGATGTCGATCCCGTCGATCTCCGTCACGTACTGCGGCAGCGGGTTGAGCCTCTTCTCTACCTTGCGTTAGTCGTATCGCGTGCCCCAAGTAGCGTACGAGGGGCTGGATCTTCTCCAACCGCACGCCTTGCGACAAAACGGTGATGGTCTCGCGCTCGGGCCATCGCGTCGCCATCACGCGGCGGCGCAGGTCTACGAGCACCGCTTCAGGCACATGAATGCGGAATGACCGAATCGATGTGTCGCCCGTCGGCGAGCGCTTGGCGGGGAACGCGTCGCTAACCGGTCCACTTGGCTCATCAGCGATGCTGTTTTGCGCTAATGTCGTGAGTTAGAAGTTCGAAGACAAAACCTCTCGACGCTGGCGAGGATGTCATCAGCGGTTTTCGACCAGACAAAGGGCTTTGGCCTGGTGTTGTTGATGTCGAGGTAGTCCCGGATGCTCTGCTCGAGTTCGCGCGTGGAGCGGTGGGTGCCGCGGCGAATGCAGCGCTGCGTCAGCGTGGCGAACCAGCGCTCGACCTGGTTGAGCCACGACGCAGATGTCGGTGTGAAATGCACGTGAAAGCGCGGATGCCTGGTGAGCCAGGACTTGATCGACGCAGTCTTGTGAGTGCCGTAGTTGTCCATGACCAAGTGGATGTCCAGCACCGGCGAAACGTTGGCCTCGACGGTGCGCAGGAACTGCAGGAATTCGGTGCTGCGGTGGCGCCGATGCATCTCGCCAATGACCGATCCGGTGGCGATGTCGAGCGCCGCGAACAGCGTGGTGGTGCCGTGGCGCATGTAGTCATGGGTACGTCGCTCAGGGATGCCGGCGGCGAGCGGCAGCAAAGGTTGCGTGCGATCGAGCGCCTGAATCTGGCTCTTCTCGTCGACGCACAACACCATCGCCATCAACGGGGGATCCATGTACAGCCCGACGATGTCACGCAC
>NZ_JBPJZT010000032.1:0-30353 GCF_051216375.1 Variovorax glacialis
GTCCTTCCAGGGCGCGAAGGTTGCGTTCATCGGCATGACGCTGAAGGGCACGCCCGGCATCGTGACGCCCACGGGTGTGGCCGGGTTGGAGTTTCGCGACGAGGCGCAGACCGTCAACGCCCTGATCCCGCGGCTGCGCGCCCAGGGCGTCGATGCGATCGTGGTGCTCGTGCACCAGGGCGGCTTCCAGACCAGCCCCAATATCGGCGACATCAACGGCTGCGACGGCAACCTGAAGAACGCCGACGGCACCGACTCCGACATCGCCAACATCGTGAAAGGTCTGGGCGACGAGGTCGACCTGGTCATCAGCGGCCACACGCACGCGGCCTACAACTGCTCCGCCAACACGGTCGACGTGACGGGTACCTCCGGCGCGGCCGTCAGCACGCCGCGTCCGACCGGGCTGCCCAACCGCGTGGGGCGGCTGGTCCCCGTCACGAGCGCGAGCGCCTTCGGTCGCGTGCTCACCGAGATCGATCTCACGCTGCATCCCAAGTCGCACAAGGTGCTCGCCGTGTCCCCGACCAACCGCCTGGTCGACCGCACGGACGTCGCGATCAACAACGCCATTGCCGCGGACCCGAGCGTCAGGAACGTCGTCGAGGGGTACAACACGCTCGTCTCGCCCCTGTCCAACCAGGTCATCGGAACGATCGCCTCGGCGCTGCCGAACTCTGCGAATGCCGCTGGCGAGATGCCTGCAGGCAGCCTGATTGCAGATGCGCAGTTGCAGGCCACGCAGCCCGCGTCGCTCGGCGGTGCGGTCGTTGCATTCATGAACGCGGGCGGCGTGCGCAACCCGGGCTTCGCGAAGCCTGCCGCTGTCTATCCCTACAACGTAACCTACGGCGACGCCTTCACCGTGCAGCCCTTCGGCAACAGCCTGGTGACCATGACGCTGACTGCGCAGCAGCTCAAGGACCTTCTGGAGCAGCAGTTCGCAGGCTGCAAGGGGCAGACGGCGCAACGCGTGATGCAGGCGTCGAACGGCCTGAAGTATTCGTGGAGCGCTGCCGCGCCGGCCTGCCAGAAGATCGTGAACGTCGTCCTGACCCCCACCGACGTCACGGTGACACCGCCCGTCACGACCGGCGCACCGGAGAACATCGTGGTCAATGGCGTGGTTCAGAACCCGACCAAGACCTATCGCGTGACCGTCAACAACTTCATGGCCACGGGCGGTGACGGGTTCACGGTCCTGCTCGGCGGCACCAACTCGCTCGGTGGCGCCCAGGACATCGATGCGCTCACGGCCTATCTGGCCGGCGGCTACAAGGCGCCGAAGCCCGCCTACGATCCGACACTGCCGGCGCTGTCGATTCCGCGCATCATGCAGCTTCCCTGAGGCCAGCACGCTTGACGCCGGCAGGACGTACGCTCGCGCTGGCAGCGTTCATGCTGGGCCTGCCAGCCGCGTACTGCGGCGCGCAGGAGGCCGCATCCCGCTCCGCCGCCGCGATCACGGACATGCGCGTGAACGACCCGGGGCTGATGGGGGCCCGCTCGGCATTGCTGGCGCGCGCCGAGGCGGAACTCGCGCTCGGCAAAGTTGCCGCGGCGACCGAGACCTTCGAGCGCGCGGCCATGATGCTGCATGCGCCCGATACCGAAATGGGCCTGGTGCGCGCATACATGCAGGCCGGGGAGTACCGGCGTGCGCTGGCCTTCTGCGCGCACGTGGCCGGCGCGCACCTTGAATCGGGCCCTGCGGGTGCGCTGTACGCTTGGTTGCTGCGCGCGGGTGGGCAGGGCGAGGTGGCCGCACGCGTCCTTCAAGAGACCCTCGATCGTCTGCCGCAGGATCCCGTGGCGCTCGATGCGCGCCGGGCCTTTGCGTCCCAGTCGCCTGTGGCGCGCGGGCTCATGCTACGAACGCCGCACCGGATGGCTCCGCAGGGCGTCGGCAAGGAGGGTCAGCCCGTGGTGCCGGAGGCAGCTCGCGTGGTCTCGAGTGGCGTGCTGATCGGCGATGGGACGACGGCGCTGGTGCCGAGCGCCGCAATCCGACCCGACACCACCAGGGCGATCTGGGTGCGCAACGGCATGGGGGACACGACGCTTGCGCGCGCGGACCCGGCGACGCAGCCTCTCGCGTCACTCGGCGTCACGGTCCTTCGCCTGGCCGCGCCGCTGACCACTTCAGGAACAGACACCCGGGCCGCGCGCGATCCGTTCGCAGGGAGCGCCGGCTTCGCGTTGGCATACGCGGCAAACGAGACGGCGGAACCAGCGTGGCCCTGGTTGAGCCAAGGCTTCTTCGGCACGCTCCAGGGCAGGGAAGGAGGTCGAAAACTGGGCATCGGGCTGGCTGCAGACACCGATGGAGGACCCGTCTTCGATGCGTCCGGCCGGCTTGCAGGCATGGTGCTCCGGGGCCTCGGCGACGAAGCCGCGATGCTGCCTGCTTCGCGGTGGGCAGACCTGTTGCCGGGAGCGCCGACGACACGGCCTGACGAGGGTGCCTCCCCGAGACCTGGTCCCGCCATCCCTGCAGATCAGGCCTACGAATACGGACTGCGTACCGCGCTTCAGGTCATCGTGCTGCGCTGAGATGCATGAAGCCGGACGTGCCGCCTCGCAGTCCTGCGTGACTGTGAACCTGCCTCAACAAATCCAGGAAGACGGTCGACAGTCGCGGTGGCGTCGGAGAGCGGCGCGATATGGCGACGTAGCGGACCTCGTATGTGGATTCGGGAACATCGATGCTCTTCATGGTCCGGTCCCGGACGAAGCTGGCCGCATAGTGATCCGGAAGAAAACCGATGTAGCGTCCAGACAGGATGAGCGTGGCCACCGCATCCTGGCTGACTACCGTTGCCGCGCTTCATCGAGCGCGACGCACGCCTGGTCGAACGAGGCTTGGTCCGCGAAATTGATTGCGACCTCGCAGACCAGTTATCTTTCCCAAGATCCAGGTTCCGGGCCACAAGCGCGCTGGGAGCCGCCGGATCCCGCTTTTCCGCGCGCGGTGTTGCGCAAGACCGCCCGAGGGTGAAAGCGTGCGCGCATGAAGATCGCGCGCTCACCAAGATCGTCGTGGTGGTCAGCGAGCAGTTGGGCATCGGATCGAGAGTTGAGCGCCCATCTCGAGCAGGCGCCCCTGAAGCCAGATGCCTCCTAGCTGGAGCATGCGGACTTGGAGACCCGGGGCAGCGCAGCGACCGTCTTTTGCGGCAAGCCTTCAATGATGGTTGTGGAAGTGCCGCCGATCGATCTTTCGCAGGGCTTGCTGGAAGACTATATAAGGACTATATTTGGTTATGTCAATGAAGGGGATGGACGTGCGCTATTCAACTCAGATCAGGCCGATAAGCTACCTCAAGGCCAACGCTGCAGAGATTCTGACGCACCTCGCCGAGCAGCGCGAGCCGCTGGTCATTACTCAGAACGGTGAAGCCAAGGCGGTCCTGCAGGATGTGGCCTCCTTTGAGGAAACCCAAGAGACTTTGGCGTTGCTGAAAATTCTCGCGATAGGCAATCAGGAGCTGGCCAGAGGCAAGGTGAAGCCCATAGCTGACGTCGTTGCCCGCCTCCGTGCAAAGCGAGCAGCCAACTGATGCCGGGAGCGCCGTCGAAGTTTGAAGTCCTCCTCACCGATGGCGCCGAGCAGGACTTGGAATCGATACACAGCTACATCGCTCAATATGACTGCGTTGCCAACGCAAACTACGTGTTGGACCAACTGGTGAAGATTGCCGACAGCTTGTCGCGGTTTCCAGACCGCGGCAGCTATCCCAAGGAACTAGTCGCGCTGGGCATTAAGGAATATCGTCAAGCGTTTTTCAAGCCCTACCGCGTCATCTACCGTGTCGTCGGCAGTGAGGTCATCATTCATCTGATCGCGGACGGACGGAGGGATTTCCAGTCGTTGCTTGCGCGCAGGCTGCTCAGGATGTAGACGGGTGCCACCGGATGGTGGCAGTGGTCGATGTGGTGGAAAGCATCGCAGATAGCTGTCCGGAGGACGGTCCAGATCGAGCGGCAGCATTCGATGTGCCGCGTGCTGAAGATCCCGGCGAGCGGCTACACGAGTGCTGACGATCCGGGGTTCTTGAGGCGGAACACAGGGGGGTCGACTGCGCGCGAATTTACTTCCGAAAATGGCAAGGTGGCGCAAGTGAGAACGTCTGCGGGCTCTGAGGACCGTATCGGTCGAATCGTGCGGATCATGGTCGCTGCCCTTTCACGCATGGCCTCCTTGCTGACCACCGCCTCATCGAAGGCCTTCCACAAGCGCCGACCCTCCCCTTCCACCCGCTGAACATACGAGCGGACCCCTGCCGGGCTGTCCGTCCATCTGGCCTCGCCTGCCGCGTCCAGGCGACGGCCTTATCAAGCGCACCTGAATGCCATCAATTTGACGTAAAGCGCATTGTATGCGCTAAGTCGTTGATTTGTATGGGGTTTTCTACTACAGCTTAATCGATGATTGCAGCCCGCGGCGAACGATTTCCCGACCCGCAAGTGCCCAGTTTTGCTCTGTCTCGACGGTTCCCAGGTCGGCCTCGTGGGTGTGAGTTCCTTCAAGGTCTCACTTTCTAACCCGCGAAATTCAACAGCTGCCGAGTGTCGTTTTCAAGGCTGCACCGTTCGCATTTTCAAGGTTCCGGGTCTCGTGTTCGTGAGCATTGAACGGCCGCTCCCGGGCTCCATTGCCGTCCGCTGTAAGCCCGCTTCGGGCCCTGAACGGACCTTGACCTGCTCGGATAAATTGCCTTAAAGCGGTCATACCCAAGGCTCGAGCATCGCTGCGGCAGGTCGCAGTCGGACTGCTGCTTGCGTCGCGCAGGCGGCCGGCCAGCCGAGCGCGGCCTCGAATCCTTCCCGAAAGAAGACCGGCCGCCGGTGCTGATTCCCTTCTTCGCCTTCCGCCTGATGGTCGGCATGGGGCCTCATCATGCTGGCGGTCTCGTGGTTCGGAAACCTCCTGCGCTGGCGCGGCACGCTGGAGTCGTCGCGCTGGTTCCTGTGGTGCGCCTTCGCGGCCTTCCCGACCGGCTTCGTGGCCATCCTCACCGGCTGGTACACCGCGGAGATCGGACGCCAGCCCTGGGTGGTCTATGGCCTGCTGCGCACCAAGGACGCCATCACCCCCTCCCTGACGACGGGCGACGTGCTGACCTCGCTGATCATCTACGTGGTGGTTTACTGGCTCTTCGTTTCCTTCGGCATCTACTACATCTACAAGCTGCTGCGCCAGGGACCGCGCGCCAGGACGGAGGCCACGGCCAACGTGACCGGCAGTCGACCCATGGCCGTGGCCGCCCGCACCGACGCGGCAGCCAATCCCGTCTCGGGAGGTTCCCGGTGAATTCCATCCAGCCCAGCGACCTCGCGCTCTTCTGGGCGACGGTCATTGCCGTGTCGATCCTCGTCTACGTGGTCCTGGACGGCTTCGATCTCGGCGTCGGCATCCTCTTCGGCACCACGAACGAGGAAGACCACCGGCTGCACATGATGGACACCATCGCGCCATTCTGGGATGGCAACGAAACCTGGCTGGTCATCATCGGCGCCGGGCTGTTCGCGACCTTTCCGGTGGTGTATGCCGTGTTTCTCGGTGCGTTCTACCTGCCGGCGTACGCGGTCACGGTGGGCAGTGCCGCCGCGCCCGACCCATCGCTCCAGTTCCTGTTCTACGGCGGGGTGGTGGTGTTGCCGGTGATCGCCACCTACACCTTCGGCGTCTACTGGGTGTTCCGCGGCAAGGTCCGCGGCGGCTATCGATGAGCAACGGCCAATGGAGGCAAATCATCGATTCTGCAGGACAGATGGGACGAGCGGCGGCGACCACAATGCTCGCGGCTGTACTGATCGGTTGTGCGACCGATGCCGCACGATTGCCGATCGGCACCACACGTGCGGAGGCCTTGCAAAAGCTGGGCCGCCCGACCGGAAGCTACTCCCTGCCTGACAGCGGCGAGAGACTTCAATATTCCCGCGAGCCCGCAGGGTACGAGATTGTCAATGTCGACCTCGACGCGGCGGGACGGGTTGTCTCGGTACGGTCCATGTGGACTTATACGCTCTACAACAACCCGATCGAACTCGGCAAATGGAACGACTCCGACGTGCTGCGTGCCTATGGCAAACCCTATCAGGTCAGCCGCGTCGCCTCGTTCGACGGCGTCGTCTGGAGTTGGCAGTACCTGACAAATACATGCCGCGGCTTTTTTATGTCTATTTCAATCCCGCAGGCGTGGTGCCGCGCTACGACACCGGCCAGAATCCGGAGCTGGGCGGAAAGTGATTTACTGGAGCGTCGAGTATCCAGGAACGAGTTCAGATGGAAGGCCGGCCTCGGCACCTGGCTTCGGTCATCGGTCTGAGCCCGGCTTGGCGGACAGTTCGGCAAGAATGTGTTGGGCGCCCGGAAGGCGATGAGGTGAGAGTTTGAACTACTCGGAGGCGGATGATATGTCGTTCATGAGTGATCTTCTCGCGCAGCCAGCCGACCTGTCCACAGCATCGAAGTACACGGTGATGAATGGCTATATCTACCTTGGGGCGGGGGCATTGCTGATTGTCTGGCCGGGTGCGGTGCAGACGCTCTTGTTCGATCCTCCTTTCATTGGAAGAGAGGGAGCGCTGTTTCGCGTACTGGGAATGACGGTCGCGGTCATTGGCTGGCTCTACGTGTTTGGTGGTCGTTCTGGGGGGCGAAACTTCGGCCCCGCATCCGTGCTGGACCGAGTAATCCTCGTTCCCCTGGTCCTCGTGCCCTTGGCGATCGCCGGAATATTTCCTCACACGCTGGGAGCATTCGCCATTCTCGACCCCGCGCTTGGGATTGGCGCCTGGCTGCTCCACAGCCGCGAGAGATGAATTCGATAGCCTTTCGTCGCATTCTTAGCTAAGGCACTTGGAATGTTGAAATATCCAGCCCCGGCAGCATGGGTCAGTCACATTGTCTAGAGACGATTGATTCTGCCATCGGGACGTCAGAGGTCAGAGGTCAGAGGTCACGTACGTGGCAGTGCGTGTCCGCCGGGATGGACTCCGCTTGGTCGCGCGATCACTATCCAGATTAGAAGGGCCCCACGAGAGGGCAGCCTGCTGAACTGCCGACGGCATCCTGGCGTCGGGAACCGCGTGCCTTTGCAGTTGAAAACGATGCCGACCACCGCTTACATTGCCGTTGCCGATCCGCGTGACCGCGCATGGGTCGCATCGGCGCTCACGCGCGACTTGGTGGACTCGGTGGCGTTCGCTTCTGCCGATGTTGCAGAACTTGCGAAGGTGCCGCCCGGGACAGGGCAATGCCTGATCGTCACGGCCGACGAGGATGGCGCCGCAGCGCTGCACCTGGTGCGCGAACTGAGGCGCCTAGGCTATAGCATTCCCGTAATCGTTCTGGGTCCGTACAGCGCATTTCGAACCGCGGTGGAGATCGCACGGCTCAAGGCGACTGATTTCCTGGAACGTCCTGTCAGCGTGCGGCAACTGCGCTTGGCGGTCCGCCGCGCGTGTTCCTAGGACAGCCGCTATCGAAGCACCGACACGTCCAGACCACGAAGCGTTTGGGCGAACTTTTGAAAGTTGCCTGTGTCGCCGTCCTCGACCGCTTTGGCCATCTTCTGCAGCGCAATGTCGATGCGATGAGCCTCATCGACGTCGCGACAGAGTTGCGGACGGATCTCGGCCCACAACCGGACGGTTTCCGCGAAATGGGCCTTGTATCCGTCGCTCCAGGCGGGATACGCGTCCGGTGCAGTGCCGGCGGCGATAGCGATACACGCCGCAAAGTCATTCAAGCTTTCAAGGAACCCCACGAGTTGCCTATAGGTTGTTCTGTGGTCTGACTGTAGTCGGTCTGGCTTAGCGCGGCATAGCGACTTTCGGTGTAGTTCATGCGTCCGCTTGAGTCTCGCGCTTCTTCCGCCGCCTCGCAATTGCCCCTTGGGGCAAGGTGGCCAGGATGCCTTGGCTAAGGAGCGAGGGGTGCGACCCCTGGCCGCTGTTCGTAGTGGGTTTGAACGAATCACTCCTGGCCGATACAAAGCTGACGCCTTTTTGCACTAAAGGCCAATATCCAAAACCGCAAACCGGGTTTAGGTTCACGGAATTTCAAAGCGCAGGATGACGACCTTCTGGTCGGCATCGTCTAGAACGCCGTGAGCACGCCCACTGTATTCATCGTTGACGACGACGAAGCTTGTCGCGACTCCATTCGCGAGTTGGCCGTTGCGTTCGGACTAGCGGCGGCGATCTTCGGTTCGGCGTACGAGTTCCTTGCTGCTTTGGAGCCCGCCTGGTGTGGTTGCCTGGTACTGGACCTGCGCATGCCGGGGATGGATGGAATCGCACTGCAGAAGCGCTTGCAAGAGATGGGCTTGCGCCTGCCGATTGTGTTCATCAGCGGAAGCGTTGACGTTCCGACAGCCGTTCAGGCGATCCGAGACGGCGCCATAGACTTCTTGGAGAAGCCATGCCCACAGCATCAACTGCTCGATGGGATTAATAGAGCCCTGCGGCGGGCCTAAAGGTTGAGTCGAAGCCTGTAACGGATTGCAGCCAAACCAAAAAAGGCCGCCTCATCGCCGGTCGCCGACTGCAGCCTGTCGGCTACCAGGAGCTTCGGGCCGCAAACCGGCCAGAGGCTCCGGGCAGTCCGCTCGGAACCGGCGCCGGCATCGGAGTTGCGTGTCCACGTACACCCCAGACGGTGCGCAGAAAGTGGCCGTCGCCGATGGTTTTGCCATGGTCGCCTGACCGACGAAGTCGGCGCGCTGAAGGGTCGTCATCCTGGGTCGCGACGAACGCCGCGGCGAAGAAATGAAACCAGACTTCGAGCCGGTGATGCTGTCTCGAATCCAGCTCCGATTGGAAGCGACGCCACGCTTCGAGTGCGGGCCCTTGCGTTGATCGACAACTACTGGTCTACGCTCTACTCGCCTTGAAAGCCCGACAGCTTGATGATCGGAGCCCAGCGGGCGATGTCGGCATCGACGATGGCCGCGAACTCGTCTGGCGATGTGCCGGTCGGTTCGACCCCCAGGTCCGTCAGCCGCCGTTGAGTCGCGGCCGACCGGACCGTGGTAACCAATGCCGCCGACCATTCATCTACGGTCGCCCGGGGCGTCCCGGCTGGAGCAAAGATGCCAACCCAGCCACTGGCCACGATCTGCGGGTAACCTTGCTCGGCGAACGTCGCCACTTCAGGAAGTTGGGAGAGCCGCTTCTCGCCTGATGTGGCAAGGATGCGGAGGCGGCCTGCACGATGCAGTTCGATGAGATCGGAAACCACTGAGATGCCGCAAGGGACGGTCCCCTCTACAAGATCGACCTTCAGTGCCGCAGGACCCTTGTATGGCACATGCGTCACGTCGATTTCGATCGCCTTGCCGATCATCACGCCGAGAAAATGTGGCAACGTTCCTGCACCCGGACTTCCGTAGAATCTTTGGGACGGATTCTTCTTCAACCAGTCGACGAGTTCCAACACGGTCCTTGCAGGGTGCACGTTCGGTACAGCGAGGGCCAGATCGTAGGTCGCAATCTGCGAGATGGGCACGAAATCACGCGACGTGTAGTGGACTTCCTTGAAAGACAGCGGCGCCATGACCGGAACCACGATGGGAAACTGCGCGATCGTCGTGCCGTCCGGCGCGGCACGCTTCAATGCCATCGCGGCGATGCGTCCGCTGGCTCCGGGCCTGCTTTCGACCACGACCGTTCGCCCGAGCAGAACCCGGGCGCCCTCGGCCAGGGATTCCGCAACGGGTCGGCCCGAGCCGCCTTCGAACGGCAGCAGGAGTTTTGTCACCCCCGCGCTGCTGCTTTGCGCATACGCAAGTCCTCCTGGACCGAGGCATAGCGCGACTAGCAGCATGGAAATGAAAGACCGGATCCGACGCATGCGCGTCACCTCCTGGCAAGACTGCGAAGAATTCTAACTTCCGATGACTGAGCCGAGTCCGCCCGTTTCAACGGTCCCGCCACCTGTGGTGAACGACCTGCTTGGCTTCGAGCAACTCTTGGCGGAGCTATCCGCTCCGTTCATCAATCTGCCCGTTAAAGACTTCGATCGCGTTGTTGAAGAATGCCTCGCGCGCATTGTGCAGTTCCTCGGGATCTGTCGATGTTCGCTGGGCCGCGTACTGACGACCACCGGCAGGGTCGAGATCACACACTCGTACGCCGTCGAAGGTGTCGTCCGTGCGCCCAAATTCCTTCCAGCCCAAGTCGTCAACCCGTGGCTCCTGACCAAAGCGAGAGCCAACGAACCGGTCGTGTTCTCCCGGCTGGACGACTTGCCGGCGGAGGCAAGTCTCGACAAGGAGACCTGGCGCAGGATCGGCATGAAGTCTCATGTGATGATGCCGTTCTTCATCGCAGGGCAACTGCAGGGCGCCCTCAACTTCGCCTGCGTCCGCTTCGAACGCAGTTGGCCGCCAGACCTCCTGCCTCGCCTGCATCTGCTGGCGCAGATTTTCGGCAGCGCCGTGGCAAGAAAGCGCGCGCAGGAAGAACTCGATCTTGTCCTGGGCTTCGACCGGCTGGCAAGCAGCATCCTCGGAACCCTCGCGCTCGCGACGCCGCAGCAGGCAGAGCACGCGATTTCCACCGGTTTGCGTCAGATCGGCGAGTTCACCGGGGCCGATCAGGTCGCACTCTGGCTGCGCTTCGGCAAGGACGGTCGTGAGGACGCGACCCGGCGTTGGCAAGCAGATGCGATCGACCTGCCAAAGAGCTGGAACGAGGTGAGCGCGCTCGCACTTCCTTGGATCCGTGCTCGCATTGCAGAAGGCGACACCGTCCGTCTTGCGCGAATTGAGGACCTGCCGCAGGAAGCGGGCGATGATACTGAGGCGCTACGTGCGTTGGGCGTGCGGTCGCTTCTTGTGATGCCAGTCACCGTCTCGGGCCACAACGCAGGTGCGTTCTCCATCGCGTGCGCCCAGAACGGCCATGACTGGCCGGACGCGCTGATGCCAGGTATTCGTCTTCTTGCCGAGGTATTCGGCAGCGTTCAAGCGCGTGAGGCCTCCGAGCGTCGTAAGCTCGCCGCGGAAACGGAATCGATTCACTGGCGCGAACGCATGGCGCATCTGGTCCGCGTCCACACCGCTGGAGAAATGTCGGTGGCGCTCGCCCACGAGATCACCCAACCGCTCGGTGCGATCGAAAACTACGCGCTGGCGGCTCGCCGACGCGCTGGAGAGAAATCTCCTGATGCGCAGCGTGTTATGGAACTTCTTGACAAGGTGGTCGCACAGACGCAGCGCGCAGGCGACGTCGTGACACGGATGCGGAGCATCACTCAGCGCCACGAGATAGAGCCAAAGGCGATCGATATGGCTCAGGCCGTCCAGGAAAGCGTCCAGATGCTGCGAACGGATTGTGATCTGCGAGGCATCGACATCCGATTCGCAGCGGCGTGTCCTCTGCCGACTGTCGAGGTCGACGAGGTGAACCTTCAGCAAGTCGTCCTGAACTTGCTACGCAATGCAATGGAAGCGATCGAAGCAGCGCTACCTGGCAGCGAAAGGCAAATCGCCATTGATGTGCGCCACGGTGAACCCAACGAAGTTCTGGTGGAGATTGCCGATAGCGGCCCTGGCATCGCCGATGGCGATCTCGAACGCGTCTTCGCGTCGTTCTATTCAACCAAGTCCAGCGGCCTCGGCGTCGGCCTGGCAATCTGTCGCAGGCTGATTGAGACGCACGGCGGCAACCTCTGGGCATCACACAATCCCGGCGGCGGCGCCGTGTTCTCATTCTCAATACCTGTTCCCCCAGCACCAAGCTGACCGCCGGACGTCCCCACCGCCGAGTGGAGCCGTCCCGAAATTCTTTGAAATCAAACTCCGCGAGTCCGATAGCATTTTGCGCTAAACCGCGCGACGAGGTCGGTTGACTGTCAGTCGACGCATGGTTGCACTTGCATCTCTCAACCGCGCTTCCCCGAAGCGGACATTGGCGAAAGTCGGCTCATGGCCGGTTGCGATCTGTCGATCCGGGCTGCTATGCGCCTGCGCAACTGCCTGACGTTCGAAGACCTTGTTAGGCTTGGGAGCCAGCGACAGAGCCGTGCCAATTGGCCAACTGGTAAGACCGACGCTACTTTAGTTTGATGCCTTGCGCCGCCATGGCCTGCTCCTGTTTGGCGTGATTGGACAGGTACTCAGCGTGCTGCGCTTCCGTGCGATGGCTGCCCAGCGTGGCGAAATGCTCGCGCAGCTTTGCGGCGGCTAGGTCAGCGCCGTAAGAAGGCGTTCCGGGCTGCTGTCGCCATGACTCACGCAGGCTGCCATCGTCGACAGCGTCGAAGCCTAGTTCCTCAACCAGAAGCATCACTTTTCGTTTGGCTGCCTCATCGTCGCCGGCCACCGGCAGAGAGATCCGGCCGGGCGTGCCGGCGGGAAGGCCCTTGTTTTGGAGATGGTCGGCGTAGATGTTGTTGAACACCTTCACCACGGGGCGCCCTAAGTGCTGCTGCACCCATTCGCTTTCAGTGAGGTCGCCGGCTTCCAACTCCGGCATCTGGCCGTCGCGCAGCAAGGGGTAGTAGTTGCTCGTGTCGATGACAGGTACGTCGGCTGCAACGCCCGCGAACAGGTCTTTGGGCAGGTCGGGGATGTTTTTTAGCGGGATGGTAACCACGATGATCTCGCCGTGGGAGGCCGCTTCCCGAGCGGTCACCGGCTTGGCGCCGGTTTTTTGACCGACATCTTTCAGGGTTTCGGGGCCGCGGGAGTTGGCGATGTAAACGGAGTGGCCGAGGCTGCCGAGACGCACGGCAAGAGCACTGCCGATGTGACCTGCCCCGATGATTCCAATGTTCATGATGCGTAGTTTCTATCAAGGTTGCACCGCGACGAATTGTCGCTATAGGTAGCTAAGCAGCTACGACGGCGAATACGCAGTTCCGATATTGGCCGAGCGGAAAGTATCCAGCCAACCCAGCGGAGCGTCATGTTGGGGAACAGAATCCCTACACAGCAAGCGGTAAGCCTGCGACGTCCATCCCTCCGCCGCAAGTAAAAACCAATAAATGCCAAGGCGCTTCAGGCGCCAGCATGCGCTCCAAGCCAGTGGCTGCGCTGCTCGTGGATCTGGACATCGCCAAGAGCCACAGCAGGCCCCACGTTTCTGACGACAACCCTTCTCGGAGGCGCAATTCAAGACGATGAAATATCGGCCGGACTTCCCGGCACGCTTCGGCTGCATCGAGGACGCGCGCTCGCACTGCCAAACCTTCTTCGCCTGGTACAACACCACTCACCGTCACTCGGGCATCGGCTACATGACGCCGCACAGCATGCACTACGGCCATGCCCAGGCGCTTCACACCGCCCGACAGGCCACCCTCGATGCCGCATTCTTGGCAACCCCCAAGCGGTTCAAAGGGTTCCGCCCAACACCCGCCTCCCTGCCCACCGCAGCCTGGATCAACCCACCACCATCGGAGACAGCCGCCCCAGAAACACCGCAGCCCTGCACAGTAAATTCATCAAGCCAGGTGCCGCAAAGTCATTGACACGTTCCGGTCAGCGCGCACGCGCGTCGAAATCCCGTGGTGGGCTGCCGCCGGGAACGCTGGTCCTGACCGCTTCAGTGTCGGGGGACGGGTTGCGCCGCGGCTATGCGCGCCTCGCGCGTTCAAAGCTATCGCCTTCCCAAACTGACAACCACACCACGGCCACGCCCGCCGCCCAGAGGCCGCCAAGCACCTTGTCCCTGCGTCGAGCATTCGAGCCAGTTGCCGCGCAGCGCTTGGTTCCGTTCAAAGGGCTTCCTACGAATCCAGAGGAGGCAGGCCCCTGGCAAGCTCTTTGCCAATATGGTGGCGCATGAAGGCGACGCCGCCGACGATGCACGCCATCAGCGCAGTCCAGCCGATAGTCCCCATCTTCAATCCTCGCTCATTTGGCAGAAGTCCTGCCTGCATCAAACGCCGGGAGGCAGACTCGCGTTGACCGGGCGCGACAAGACGCACTCCTTGCGGTCGTTCTTGTTGATGACTGGGCACCTGCTTTTGGCCGACTCTAGCCTCTCGCAGCACAGCCTCGTTGTTCAGAGTCCTCACGCCGATGGGGGCGCCAGGCGATGACGCCTTCCGTGCGCGCGCGTACCTCGGGGGCGGCAAGACAGGTAGCGACCGCTTCATAGCCCGGTGCACCTGGATAGGGGGCAACGCGAGTGGGAGGGCTGTGATTGGCAGGGCAAAGAATGATGGACTCTTGCGCGCCTACGGATGCCAAATCCAGGATTGCACGGGAACGTGTGAGCACGAAGAGTGGACGGTCATCAGACCTGCGGCAACGCAGATGGGCGGCCACAGCTTCTTGCGTAGCCGAATCCAGCCCGTGCTCCACCATGTCGACGACCAGGACGGCCGGCCCTTCGGCTTCCAATCCAGCCAGCAAGGCGACTAACGCTTCGGAAACGGTGGCGCCGTCCTCCACCAGCCAGTCGAGCGTCTGGTTGACGCGCAATCGGAGTTTCGGGTCTGCGTCGAGACGCGCCGTAGCGCTGCCATCCTCAAGCCGCTCCAAACCCAGGAAGACCGCCGAAGGCAGAACCTCCGCCAAGCGCTGGGCCAGCCGAGTCTTGCCGCTGCCCAACGGGCCAACAATGTAGTTAAGTGGCCGGATGTCGCGCAACCTGAACAGTTCGCCACCCCAGGGCCAAGGCAGTTCAAATTCGATGGTGAGCTCTGTGGCGCAGTCCTGCAGGTACGTCAACTCTTTGACCGTCGGCGCCTGACCGAGGCCGAGATTGACTCGCAGACCGCGGACTCTCTCGATGGTGCGCGCAAGCTCACGAGCGCGGCCTTCGAGCAACGCCTGATGCGCGCCCAAGGCGGGCTCAAGACCCTCGGACTCGCCTTTCAGCACGCCAGCCACTTGCGCGAGGCTGAGGCCGAGCGCGCGCAAGGTCACGATTTCGCCGCCACGCTGCATCTCGTCGGGTCCATAAGACCGCCACTCCGCCGCGTTGCGAGCTGGGGCCACCAAGCCTCGCTGCTCGTAGATGCGTAGCGCCTTGGCAGAGACGCCGAGCCGGCTGGCAGCCTCCGCGGGGCTTAGAAATCGAATGTTCAAAAATCACCTCGTCATGTTTGACCGAAGAGGCCCTTTTTAAAGGCGGCCGCAGGGGCCGGGTCAAGTGTGCTTCGTTCGGCCATACGAACTTCGGCTGTTGGCCGGCGGGCCGACGGGCTACTTGGAGCTCCCGCGGCCTATGAGGTCCCACGCAAGGCCCGCAGCCCAGCCGATGCCCACCAACCATGCCCCGGCCTGAACGGTGTCAATGTCGCCCGGCGCGCCCCAATGGACCGCCATCGCGAGCAGCAACCCGGCAAGGGCGCCAAGACAAGACCATGGTGAAACGAGCGCATCAAGCACTTGGGAGGTTTCGGTGAACGTCTGGTTCTGGCCGATTGTTACCCGCCGCATGGTCAGTGCGCACACGCTCCTGAAACTGGCGATGAGCGTCCGCGGCCAGGGGGCTGGGGCCACAGCGGCTGTAGGGCGTTCCCATAGCGGCCGGTCATGAAGACCTTGATTCGCAACTTCCACGCCCCGATGGCGCGGCCGACTGGGCATTCGCGAGGTCAGCGATGTAGTCTCGCGCCAGCTGAAATTCGATTGCCTTGTCGAAGTACGCAAGGGCGCCGGCATCGATGTGGATCTTGCGCACGGAGGCCCAGGCGAAATGGGAAAGCACGACCACCTTAATATCCGGATGGTGCCGCCTGACGTATCGCAATACGTCAATGCCGCGGTCGTCCCCACGCAACTTCGAGTCCAGGACGATGAGGTCCGGAGGGTTCGAGGCAATGGACGCCAGCGCACTGGCCACATCGTCCGCATAGCCGACGACAACAACTTCTGGCGCAGCCTGCAGCAGCGCGCCGAAGCTCTGCTGTATTGCCACGGATTGGTCGACCAGCAGCACATTCATGTCTGCACCTCGCGCTTGGTCCTCGTTGGTCTGCAGGCCATCTTGACCGGGATTGGCGGCGCGCGAAATGCGATTTCTCAATAAAGCCGCAGGAAAGTTCGCGTTCTGAACCTCCTGTGGCCATCTGTCCCACCTTTCCAGAAGGGCGAGAGCCAAGGCGGCGAACTGCCGGTTGTGCCCGGATTCGGCCGGTTGCATCGAGCGACGGCGCCAGCCTTAAAGCTCGCTATACGGATTGCAGCGCGCGATGCGGACCCCCAGGAAGACGGACAGCTATCGAATCCTCGGGCGCCACTTCGCCTGTGACCAGCACGATTCCCATCACGCCAGCCTTCCGGACGAGCGCCCCATCTGCAGCGCTGCCGAGCACGGCCTGCTTGAGCCCTTTCCGAAACGCATCCAGCTGCTTGCACGGATTTCTAAGGCCGGTCAGACGAACTACCGCCGTCGACCCAATCTCAAGTTCGGTACCAGCGGGCAGCGCCAAAAGGTCGAGACCCTTCGTTGCGATGTTTTCGCCGATCTCTCCAGGTGAGATATTGAAACCGAGAGACGCCAACTCGTCGAACAACTCGGCCTGAACCAGATGCACTTGGCGAAGGTTGGGTTGCAAGGGATTGCGCGCGACACGCGACCGATGTTTGACCGTCTCGCCCGAATGCGCATCCCCTTCCGCGCCAAGACCCTCCAGCAGGCGAATGCTGCTCGTGCCCTCTTTGGAGAAGGTGTGGGAACGGCTCCGAGAAACGGCGAGGACATACGGCGTACGCATCGTTGTATCGAGCATAGCTGAATGTCTGGTGCTGGCCCGCGGCTGATCGCGGTATGTAGCTTCTCGCACGTCGGTAGCCGACCCTAGCCGCCCGGGCGCAAGGCGAGGTGCTGCCAATTGAAAAGGCTGGCGTAGTCCGATAGATTTGGAAGGCCGGGCGGAAGGTCCAGTCGTGGCCGGCATTCTCCCGGATAGCCGCCCGGTCCACTGGTCGGACGGCGGCCGGTGCTCTAGGCGTCTGGCTGCTCCGCCAGCCGCAACGCAAGGAGCGGAAGCAATGGATTTTCTTACGGTCCTCCGTAAATGCAGAGCTCTACGCTGGCTCGGGCCGATGTTGGCGATTGTTCTGCCGACGCTCGGCCTGGCGACACGGATCGCCATCGGCGACTCGCTTAAGGGCTACCCGTACCTGACGTTCTTTCCTGCCGTCATCGCGACGGCGCTGCTCGGAAGCCGGTGGAGTGCCGTTCTGGCAACGGTCTTGTCTGCGTCCAGGGCTCAGCGATTCGCAGGGTACGGCGACGACGAGATGGGGTGGTGGCTGCCCATCAGCGGCTCAGACTGGATCGGCATCAGCCTTTTCGCAGGCGTCTGTACCACGATCATCGTGCTCGTACATCTGCTGAGCGAGGCACTGGCCCGACTGACCGTGGAAACAGAAAAGCTCGAAGAACTCAACAACGAGCTTGAACGCAGGGTGCAGGCCAGAACCGTCGAACTCGAAAAGTCCAACACGGAATTGCGCGCTCAGATTCAGGCTCGGGAACTGGCCGAGGCCAAGGCGCGCCAAGCGCAAAAGATGGAGGCCATTGGCCAGCTCACCGGCGGCATCGCGCACGACTTCAACAACATGCTCGCCGTCGTGATCGGCAACCTTGACCTCGCGCTGCGCCGTCTTGCAATCGGTCAGACCGACATTTTGAAGTACCTCGATGGCGCACTGGACGGCGCGCGCCGGGGTGCCAAGCTGACGCAGAGGCTGCTGGCATTCTCGCGCCAGCAACCTCTCCAGCCAATCGTCGCTGACGTGAACGCGCTTGTGCATGGCATGGAGGAACTGCTACGGCGAACCCTTGGTGAGACAGTGGTCCATGAATTTGTGCTCGGCGGCGGACTTTGGCGAACCCGCGTCGACCCCGGGCAACTCGAGAATGCGCTACTGAACCTTGCGGTCAATGCCCGTGATGCGATGCCTGGCGGGGGAAAGCTGACAATCGAGACGATGAATACGCACCTGGACGACGCCTACGCCGCCCAGAACGACGTACCTCCCGGGCAGTACGTGATGGTCGCCGTTTCGGACACAGGATGTGGAATGCCTCCTCAAATCCTGGAGCGGGCCTTCGATCCCTTCTTCACGACAAAGAAGGTCGGTCAGGGCACAGGGCTCGGCTTGAGCCAGGTCTATGGATTCGTCAAGCAATCCGGCGGCCACGTGAAGATCTACAGCGAAACCGGCCAGGGCACAACAGTCAAGGTTTACCTGCGGCGTGAACTATCAGCAGCTTCCGCAGGCCGGGTGGAAGAAGGAGCGGAAGCCGCGGTGCCGGTCGGCTCGCCGCAGGAAATCATCTTGGTGGTGGAGGACGAGCCGGATGTTCGCAAGGTCTCGGTCTTCGCCCTCCGATCCTTGGGCTACACGGTGCGCCATGCAGGGTCGGGCAAGGAAGCGCTCGACCTGCTGGAGGAGCTGCGTGGCGTATCGCTTCTTTTTACGGACGTCGTCATGCCCGGCATGACGGGGCGCCAATTGGTGGATGCCGCACTCGTCCGGCAGCCTGGTTTGAAAGTGCTCTACACCACCGGCTACACGCCAAACGCCATTGTGCACAGCGGGGTAATGGACCCCGGGGTCGAACTGCTTACGAAGCCATTCACAGTGGACCAACTCGCACGGAAAGTGCGTCGGCTGCTCGACTAGGAGGATTTCCTGCAATAGAGACAGTGGTCGCTCCGATGGTCCGGTGCTGGGCCGATTGTTGACCGCCGGATGGTCCGTGCGCACACGCTTACGATGGGTTGGTGTGGGCCAGCGACCAAGGTCAGCTTTTGGCCGACGGCAGCTGTCGGCGCATTGTTGGCGTAGCGTGGAGACCTGCGTTCCCGCGCATGCGAACCAACCTGCCGGCCTCGTGAGAAACGTCACGCGCGGTGGTCGCTTTAGCTCTTGATGGCCGGCTCAGTCGTTTGGTTTCCTTCTGCTCTTCGCCGCCCGGCTGGTCTGGGGCCTCTCATTCGCCAATACGCGACGCGCTTCGAGCTGGCGCAGCGCAGCGGCGGTCGCCTCCTGGCTTTCGCGTAGCTGCGCGCTTTCGCGCTCCGACTGCAGTTGTTGGCGCTGCAGCTGCGCGGCAAGGTCCGTCGCACGCTGCTCCGCCCCGGCAGCCCGCTCTCGAAGGGTGGCAAGTTCGACCTGGATTTCCTGCTGCTTGCGGGACCACGTGGCAACTGCTTCGCTGTGCGCCGCCCTCTCGGCTTGGAGCACGTGCCTGGCTGCTTCCTGGGCGCCGCGGGCGGCTTCGAGATTTGCAGCATTGGACTTCTGCTCTTTGGCAAGGTCAGCGGCCGCCTGGCGCGCGGCGACCCGCTCGCGATCGACGTCAGCAAGGAGCCGGCGTTCATGTGCCACATGGCGCCGCTCTGCTTCCTTCGCATCGCGGTGGGCTGCGCCGAGTTCCATGGCCGACTTCTCGCGCTGGGCTTCCTTGCTGGCGATGGCCTCTTCCAGCGCCTTACGCAGGCGCCGCACTTCAGCTTCCGCGTCGCCCAGCTGCCGCGCGGATTCCTGCTGCTGCGCATGCATCTGGGCCTCCATGGCTGCGACCGCCTGGCGCGACGATGCCAACGCCTCGTCGAGCGCGACGCGGGCCTGTTCGAAGGAGGCCTCGCGCTGTGTCAGTTCCGATTCCTTGTGGGCAAGCGCTTCACGCTGCAGTTCGAGCTCGCGCCGGTCTGCTTCGGACCTCTGGACCTGCACCTGGTCAGCTTCCCGACGGGCGACCTCCCAGAACTGTTGAGCGGCCTGCACGATCGCCAGGGGAAGCTTATGCCCCTCGCCTTCGACGACGATGCCGCTGCGTCCCTCCAGGCGCTTGCCAAGGGTGGAGAACCATCGCTCAAGCATGGGGCTCACGGTGTTGGGCGAGCCACTGCCGATCTTCTGGCGCACGCGCTCGATCGTCGGGCGCAGCCCCTCGTGCAACAGCGTGTCCGCGGCTTCCCAGACTTGCGTCTCCTGGATCCCCCGGCCGCCGCTGCGCGGCTGAATTTCAACGCTCGAACTTTTCGAATCCATGCCGTGCTCCTCTTGCCCTGTTTACTTTCGATAATAAGAGAGGGTCGGAATTGGTAGACGGCGGCACCGTTCGCGGGTTGAGCGCAGGTCAAACAGCCGAAGCCCACACGTCAACCGCGCACGCCGCTCGCTCATGACGACGCCCTTGGCTTAGCCCCGTGACCGCGATGGGTGGTCGTTCGATATGCGGTAAGTGAAGTTGGCAAGCATTTCTGGCGTCTCGCGCTCGATGCAATCTGTATGTACGCGAGTAGGCATGGAACAGTCATGCCAGCGAAGCAGCACTACTCTTGAATGTCGCCAGGCCACAGCTGCTTGCCGTGCAAAACACGCAGGATTCGGATCGCGTCCCCCATGATGCGATAGGCGACGACGTAAGGCGTTCTACTGATGACCAGTTCTCGAGTGTCGTCGACACGTCCGGTGCGACCAAACTCCGGATGATCGATCAGGACTTCGATCTGGTGCGCGATGCGCTCGTCGATCAAGATCGCCGCGTGTGGGCTGTCTTCCTCAATGTCGTAGTAGTCGAAAATTCGATCCCGGTCGTCGAGCGCCACAGGCGACCATTCGATTCTCACGCGCCACCCTTGGCACTCCTGCGCAGCGCGGCAGCGCGACGCTTTGCGAAACGAGCTTCCACCTCATCGTGCGCGACGGGAGTGCGCGGGTCATTCAAAGCTTCCTGCACCTTGGCACGAAACCAAGCGTCATGCGCGTGAGTGTCGGCGACCAGCCCGACAGGAAGCGCGCCTTCATTCGCAACGCGCGTCAGCACGATCCGAACGACATCCGACACCGTCAGGCCCAATCCGTCGAGAACTTCGACGGCGCGGTCCCGAACATTTGCGGCGATGCGGGTTTGCACGAGGGCATTGGCGGTGGTCATCAACGGCTCCATACAGCGGGCGAAGAGGCTATTGTAATTCAAATGAATGGCTTTGCGGCGCCGCCGTCAGGCGGCGAACCGACCATGAAGTGGCTGTCTCACGCCGCTGCAGTGTTCGCGCCTGGCGTGAACGGCTGACTGATCTGCTCCGCCAAGGCGGATTGACGACCGAGCCGGCTGGCGCAGCGCAGCGGCTGTCGCCTCCTGGGTTTCGCGTACCTGTGCGCTTTCTCGCTCCGACTGCTGTTGTTGGCGCTGCAGCTGCGCGGCAAGATCCGTCGCACGCTGCTCTGCCCCGGCAACTCGCTCTCGAAGGGTGGCGAGTTCGAGTTGGATTCCTGCTGTTTGCGGGACCAGGTGGCAGCTGCATCGTTGTGCGCAGCCTTCTCGGCTTGGAGCGCCTGCCTGGCTGCTTGCTCGGCGCCGCGAGCGGCTTCGAGAGTTGGAGCACTGGACTTCTGCTCTTTTGCCAAGTCAGTGGCCATCTGGCGCGCGGCGACCCGCTCGCGATCGACGTCGGCGAGGAGACGGCGTTCGTGTGCCACATGGCGCTGCTCTGCTTCCTTCGCGTCGCGGTGCGCAGCGCCAAGTTCCATGGCGGACTTCCCACGCAGGGCTTCCTTGTGGCCACTGCCTCCTCCGAGGCTTTTCGCAGGCTTGGTCAGGGGTGTGCCTGCCCATCCACCGACTGGTATCGGCTTCGATACGCGCCTGGGCTGAGGCCCAGGCGCTCACGAAACAGTCGCGAAAAGGAACTGGGGTCGTTGTAGCCGACCTGCAGCGCGATCTGGTCGACACCTAGATCGCTCGCTTCGAGCAGGGCACGCGCGACGTCGAGCCGCAGGTGCTGAAGGTAGGTCAGCGGGGATTGGTCGAGCACCGCGCTGAAGCGTCGCACCAGCGTCCTTTCGCTGACCGCCAACTCGGCCGCGAGGTCGGAGATACGCACAGGCCGGGCCATGTTCGATTGCAGCCAGTGCTGCGCGCGATGAACCACCGCGTCGGTGTGGCTGATGTCCGCGAGCAAGGGCAGGTAGGGCGTCTGGGTCGTCTGGCTCACGTCGATGAGCATGCTCTTGGCGCATTGCGACGCGATCGCCGGTCCGGCGAAGCGTTCGACCACGCGGATCGCCTGCAGCAGATAGGACGCCGAGGCGCCGGCGCAAAGCAGGCGATCGACTTCGGTGAGCACGGGCCGCAGTTGCAGGTCGACTTTCGGAAAGCGCGCGCGGAATTGCCGCTCCAGCCACCAGGTCGTCGTCGCGATGCGTCCGTCCAGGAGGCCCGTCTGGGCCAGGATAAAGGTGCCCGTGCAATTGGCCGCCAGCCAGGCACCGCGACGCCACTGCGATGTGAGCCATGCGCACGCATCGGGCTGCTTCTTGAGCAACTGGTCGAACTTTTTGTGGCCGGCGTAGTGCACGCTGGGTATGAAGACGAGATCGAAATGCTCGCGCGCCCCGAGCTTGTGTGTCTGCAGCTGCAGGCCGTTGCTGGCCGCGACGGGTTGGCCCGACAGCGAAACGAAGCGCCAGTCGAAGAGCGCGGCGGATGCACCCTGCTGCCTGCGCAGATGCGAATTCGCCACCTGCAGGATGTCGGCGAAGCCGCCGAGGCTCGAGGCGTAGCAGCCGTCAAAGGCAAGGATCGCCGCACGCGGCATGGGTGTCCGATTTCGCATGGAAAACGTCAATTTCGCCAATGTACCGCGGAAGACCCAAAACCTAGACTCGTCTCGCATCCACGGGCCGGAAGGCCCGCCACTCGCCACGCAAAGCCACAGGAAACACCCGAATGAACGCCAGAAACACCACCCTTGCAACGACACGGCAGTCGCCCGAGCGCCATCAACCGAAGCTCTATCACGACCTGCTCACGCCCGCGGAAACGCTGGCCATCCGCGAAGAGGTCCGCCGCTTCGCCGACGAGCACGTTGCGCCGGTGGCGTGGGAGATCGGGCATCGCGAGGAATCGGTCGAGAACTTCCCGCGCGAACTCTTTCGCAAGATGGCCGGTGCCGGGCTCTTCCGCATTCCCTTCGCAGCCGAAGTCGGCGGACGCGGGCTGAAGCATCCGGCCTGCGCCACCGCAGCGCTCATCGAGGAGCTGGCCTACCACTCCAACTCTGTCGCGGCCATCGTCGACGTCCACTGCATCCTGGCGGGCCATGCGCTGGAACATGCGTCGCCCGCGCTGCAGCAGCGCTACCTCGCGCCGCTGCTGGCTGGCGAGAAGATCGGCAGCTTCGCCACGACCGAGCCCGATGCCAGCACGGACCTGAGCATCAAGACGATGCAGACCTTTGCGAATCGCGAAGGCGCGGGCTATGTGGTCAATGGCCGCAAGCGTTTCATCACGAACGCGCCGGTTGCCGATTTCGTGGTGCTGCTGTGTGCCGAAGAGGGGCGCATGACCGAGATCGTCATCGACCTCGATTCGCCGGGCGTGCGCGTCGGCGCGCCCGACCGGAAGATGGGGAATCACGGCCAGCTGACGGCCGACATCCATTTCGACAACGTGCAGGTTCCTACGGAGAACGTCGTCGGCGCCGTCGGTGGCGGGCTGAAGATCGCCTTGCAGACCTTGACCTACGGGCGCATTGGCATCGCCGCGAGTGGCGTCGGCATGGCGCAGGCGACCTTCGATCACAGCGTCGAGCGGCTGATGACGCGCCAGGCATTCGGCAAGAAGATTGCGCAGTTCCAGCATTGGCAGTTCAAGCTGGCCGAGCGCGCCACCGAGATCGAGAATGCGCGCAACCTCTACATGAAGGCGGCCCTGCGCATGGATGCGGGAGAGGCCTTTCCGGAGCCCGAGGCGGCCATGGCGAAGTGGTATGCGACCAACCTCGCCGCCGAGTTCGCGCGCGATGGCGTGCAGATCTTCGGCGGCTATGGCTTCATGGCGGAGCTGGCGGCCGACGGCTCGCACTACCGGGTGGAGGAGATCTACCGCGATTGCAAGATCGCGGAGATCTACGAGGGCACCAACGAGATCCAGAAACTGGTGATTGCCCGTTCCATCTTTGGCAAGGATCTCACGGGCTAGGCGCCTGGTGAGCGCAGCGCGGCGGCTTCGACAAGGCAGCTTTTGAAGGTGTCGATCGCGCTCGACGCCGCGGCGCCCGCCGGCGAGAAGACCGCCACGGGCATCACGAGTCCCGGCGTCTCCACATCGAGCATGCGGACCTGCCCGGCCATGGCCAGGCGACGCGCGAGATGTTGCGGCAGCACCGCCAGCGCCGCCCCGTTGACCACCAGCTCCAGGATGAGGTCGAGCGACAGGGTTTCGGCCAGCACGCGCGGCCGCACGGCGCCGGTCCGCCGGAACAGCGCCTCGACGGCGGCGCGTACGCGCGTGGTCCGCGGTGGCAGCACCCATGCTTCGGCCACCATGTCGGGCCATCCGGTGCGTCGCTTGGCGGCCAGGGTGTGGCGCGTGCCGCACACGATGGCCGGCGCATCGATGTAGAGCGGCGTGGCGTCGAGGTCCGCGGGTGCGACGCTGTCGCCGGCCGCGCCGACCACCAGGTCCAGCCTCCCGGTGCGCAGCTGCCGCAGCAGATGCTCGCGCGTGCCCTCGCTCACGGTCACCGTCAGTTCCGGCAGGCGCTGGCGGCCCTGAAGGATGGCGGCATTGAGCAAGTAGCCGGTGCCTGAGCCGGCGGTCGCGCCGACGGCCACCGTCGCGGTGATGCCCTGCTCGATGCCGGTCAGCTCGTCGACGGCACGCGCGATCTCGTTGGTCATCATGTGCGCATAGCGCAGCAGGCAGGCGCCATGCGCCGTCGGCACCATGCCCCGCGAAGTGCGCTCGAACAGCGCCACGCCAACACCGCTTTCGATCTTGGCCAGGGCCTTCGAAACGGCCGGCTGGGAGATGTTCAGCGCGGTCGCCACGCGTCCCACCTGGCGCAGTTCCTCCAGCGCCACGAGCAGGCGCATGTGCCGAAGCGTGAGCGCGCGCTGCATGAAGGCGCCCGAGATGTTGGCCATCCAAGACTCCCGAAAATCCGCAGCATAACCCGGCGGTTATGGCTCGGGCGATCGAATTCATTGGGCAAGCGCAGCCGCCCCGGACACAATTCAGGCACTGATTTCGAGCAACCGGCGCGACGCGAACACGCAGCGCACGACCATGGAGACAGAGACATGAACAGGCCCGTCCAACTCGACATTCGACCGCTCACGCCCGTGCTCGGCGCCGAGGTCTTCGGCATCGACCTGTCGGCCAGCCTCTCGCAGGCGGAGGTCGATGCCATCCGGCGCGCGCTCACGGCCCACCAGGTCATCTTCTTCCGCGACCAGCACATGGGCTTGGAGCAGCACATCGCGCTCGGCAAGCGCTTCGGATCGCTGCATGTGCATCCGCTCGCACCGGCCAATCATCCGGACCACCCGGAACTGCTGCGCATCCATGCCGACGAGCGCTCCGAGCGGGTCGCGGGCGAGAGCTGGCACACGGACGTCAGTTGCGAGGAGGAGCCGCCGATGGGCAGCATGCTGTACCTCACGGAGGTGCCCGAGAGCGGCGGCGACACCATGTTCGCGAGCATGTACGCGGCCTACGACGCTCTGTCGCAGCCGATGCAGCAGTTCCTTGAGGGGCTGACCGCGGTCCACGACGGCGCCAAGGTCTGGTCGCGCTATGGCCTCGCACCGTCCAGGCCGTTCGCGCGCAACGAGCATCCGATGGTCGTCGTTCATCCGGAGACCGGACGCAAGCTGCTCTTCGTCAACAGGGTGTTCACTTCGCATGTCCCGGCGCTGTCGCCCAGGGAGAGCGACGCCCTCCTCGAGATGCTTTACCGGCACATCGAGAACCCGCGCTTCATGTGCCGCTTCCGGTGGCAGCCGAACTCGGTGGCGTTCTGGGACAACCGTTGCACGCAGCACCAGGCGATCTTCGACTACTTCCCGGCCCGCCGCAGCGGCTACCGCGTGACGATCAACGGCACGCGCCCCCTTGCGGCCGTGCGGTCCGAAGTGCCGTGGAAGGCCGAGCCCTCCCTTGTCGCGGCGTGAGGTGACCCATGCGAAACCTGACATCGACCTTCGTGCACCACGTCCTTTGCCGCAAGCTGTTCATCGCAGCCGTGGCCGCGCTGTGTGCCGTCCCTGCGCTGTCGCAGGAGCCCTACCCCTCGCGGCCGATCACGATCGTGGTCGGGAACAGCGCCGGCAGCGGCGGCGACCTGCTTTGCAGGGTGATCGCGGCAGGCCTGGGCTCGGCCCTCAACCAGACGGTGATCGTCGACAACCGGGTCGGCGCCAACAGCGTGATCGCCGGCCAGGCGGTGGTGCGGGCCAAGCCCGATGGCTACACGCTGCTGTTCGGCAATGCCTCCAGCACCGTGATCAACCAGGCCGTGCAGAAGAACACGCCCTTCGATGCGCGCACCGACCTGACGGCGATCGCGCAGGTCGGTGCCGGTGGCGTCGCGCTGGTCGCGACGCCGGACTTCCCGGCCAACGGCATGAAGGAGTTCATCGCGGAGGCCAAGGCACACCCCGGGAAGTACGACTACGCCACCTGGGGCATCGGCTCGCAGGGCCACCTGGTCATGGAGTGGATCGGCCACCAGAACGGCATCCGCCTGAACCACGTGCCGTACAAGTCGATCACGGCGATCACGCAGGACCTGCAAGGCGGCGTCGTGCACATCGCCTTCGTGGATGTCGCGAGCGCGATGCCCCTCGTGAAGCAGGGACGCCTCAAGGTGCTGGGGCTGACCGGTTCGCTGCGCTCCCCGGGCTTGCCGTCGGCGCCGCTGATGTCGGAACAGGGCATCGCCTTCACCACCGACGGCTGGTACGGCCTGTTCGCCCCGAAGGGAACACCGGCCGCCGTGGTGGCCCTGCTCAACCAGGAGGTCACCAAGATCCTGGCCTCGCCGGCACTGAGGGATCGGCTGCTGCAACTCAACATCGCGGATGCGCCCGTGAAGTCGCCGAAGCAGTTCTCGAAGACGATCGAGGATGACCTGGCGGTGTGGGAGCAGATTGCGCACAGTTCAAGCATCAAGCTCGACTAGGACGACGGCCATGCCGCCCGTGGAAACCGAGTACCCGGCACTTGTCATGCCGGAGACGGTCGAGCGAACGACCGTGACGATCTGGAGCAACGGCGTGCCCCTGGATGCCGATCTCTACCGCCCGAAAGGAATCGCCGGAGACCGGCGGATCCCGGCCGTGGTCCTGTCGCACGGTTGGGGCGGCAGCAAATCCACCGGCGAGCGCCATGCCGCGAAGTTCGCGGCCGCCGGGATGATGAGCCTGTGCTTCAGCTACAGCGGATGGTCTTTCTCCGGATCCCAGGTGGTGCTCGCCGGGGAAGCACCCGCGCTGGACGAAGGCAACGAGGGCTTCGCCAGGGTCCGCGTGATCCGCGAGGTGATCGACCCGGTCGAATGGCTTCAGAACTATCGATCCGCCGTCGACTTCATCGAGGGGGAGCCGCACGTGGACACCGATCGCATCGGGGCATGGGGCACGAGCTTCGGCGGCGGCATCGCGCTGCACCACGCCGCGAACGACCCTCGCATCAAGGTCCTCGCCGTGCAGGTCGCGTCGCTCGCCTCGGTGCTCAAGGGCCCGTTGGCCGCGCATGCCAGGCAACGGGCCATCGATATGGCAAGAGGCACGATTGCATCCGTTCCGCAGGGGATCGATGCCTATCCCCCGCTCGCCGGGACACCGCACCTCGCGCGCTTCCTGCAATACAACGCGATCGAAGAGGTGCGGAAGCTCCGGGTACCGACCTTGATCCTGGACGCCGGCAACGAGGATCTGTTCGACATCCGGCACAACGGCGGCAAGGCGCACGAGATCCTGAAGCAGACTGCCACCGCCCCGGTGGACTACAGGATCATCGACGGCATCGATCACTACGGGATCTATTTCGACGGCTACGACGAGAGCAGCGACGCGGCGCTCGCGTGGTTCGACCGGTATCTGTGACGCACAAGGGGCAAGGCCTTGGCGCGTCGCGGCCATCGCACGTCAGGGCGTCGGGCTGCCTGCGAGGCCCTCGAGCCAGCGTCGCTCCGAGATGATCGCGATCGCGTGGCCTTCCCGCTGCAGGGCCAGCGCGTCCTTGATCGTCTCTACAAGCGGGGTCTGCGTCCAGTCCGTCGAGAGCTTGGAACCGATCACCAGGCAGCGGACATTGCGGCTCACGACGGCTGCCGGCCACCTACCGGCGCGTTCCAGAAGACGCTCGCAGGCTGCCCGGGTGCCGTGGAGGAATTCGCCGGCCAGGCAGACCAGCGCATCGCGCAGCTTGATCTTGACAGCGGGGGGGTTAGCGGGAGCGCGGAGCCGGTTGAATCGTCCGGAACATCGAACACGAATTCCCCCTAAGCCAGCTGCCTGAGCGTGGTCATCAGGTAGGCGCGTTCGTCCGCGCTCACATGGCCATCGGCGAGGACGGTTTCGATGGCACCGCTAATCGCACTGCCGGGCCATACTCGCGCCGCCTCGGCCTGCTCGGCCGCCAGACCTTGAGGAACTCGATCTCCAGACCGTCGAGATCGCCGTCGGCGACCATGGCCTCCACGATGCCCAACAGCTGTTCGATGGCTTGTCGCATGGCCGGTCAGTCCTTCGAAGGGTTGCGCGTCGTCCCTGCGGGCGCCGCGATGATCGAGCCGCCCACGTCCTTGACCAGACGCTTGAACTCGGGCGAATCCGAGATGATCGTACCCGCGGCCGCGCGCAGGCGGTCCACCGCCTCGTCGGGCAATACGAAGGTCGTCGGCTGCTGGTTGAGATAGTCCAGTTCCGCCTTGTCCTTGAGCGCGGCGAACGACACGTCGATGGCATAAATCTCGGCGTCCGGCCCGCGCGTGATGGCCGCGAGCGCCGGGTCCTTGTTGCCCGCCATCGACGCCGAGGTCCGGATCTTGCGCATCGTGTTCCAGCGCGCGGCCATGTCTCGCAACAGTTCGACCGCTTCGAAGGAGTAGCGATCGATCGGAACGCCGCTCGATTTGAGAAGGATCTCCACGCTGCCAGGGGGCGACTCGGATTCATCCCACTTCGTCGGCGGCACGGACAGCGAATTGACGATGAAGACGACGATTCGCTTCGCACTGTCGAGTTGCGTCGGCAGGCCCGCCTCCTGCATGGCCTCCAGCACCTCGAGCGAATCGAGCACGCCACGCATGCCGACGTTGTCCGACACGCCGCCGTCCACCAGGTGGATGTAGGGCCGCTTGGTACTGTCCGCGAAATCGCCCAGCGAGCGCAGCGAGCGAATCGCGCGCGCGGCCGGCCGCGGCGGATTGTCGGTGTCGGTGAAGCGCTTGACCCAGGGCGGCGGGGTCATGTGGCAAGTGCCGCCGTAGTTGTTCAGCGTGACCGGCGACAGCACCACCGGCACCGCCGAGGAGGCCGCCGCCGCGCGCGACAGGGGCACGGCGTTGAGGTCTGAGCACAGGACGTCGAACATGCCCTGCTGGAAGACCACGCGGGCGCCGCTCGAGATGTCGGTCGCCGAGGCGAGGATGAGCGGCCCCTTGCCCCGGTTCAGATCACCGAAGGTGGCGTTGTTGAACAGGACTTCGTCGTACAGCTGGGCAGCCAGCTCGGAGCGGCCCCATGCCGTCGACGACAGCCTGGCCCAGTTGCCCGGGTTCAGCGAACGGGAAACGATCGCGCCCTGCACGTCGCGCTTGAGGAAGCGCTGCTCGTAGTCGTCGAACAGCTTGTCGCCGTAGAGGCCGTAGGCCAGCGCCGTGAAGCTGCCGCCCGAGACGCCGGTGATGATGTCGACCTGGTCGATCAGCCGGCCCCTGCCCTTCGGCGTGACGATCTCGGTGCGCCGCAGGTATTCGAGGACGCCGTACGAGAACGCGGCAGCGCGGGTGCCGCCACCCGAGAAGGCCAGGATGACAAGGGCGTCCTTGTCCTTCACCTCGGCCTGGCGCGTCTCGAAGCGGTAGCCGCTGCCCGGATCCGCCTGGGTGATCGGCGGGTTGATCGGCCGGCTCGCGCAACCGGCGAGAACCACTGCGCAGGCGGCCAGGCACCATGGGGAAAGCTTCATCGTCATCCTTCTATCCTTGATCAACCGGGGCAGGATTGCCACGAATACCCGCATTCGGCGGCCCGGACCTGGCGGCGCGCCATCGCTCGAGCAGCCACACCGTTGCCCACGCGTAGAGCGCCACGGCGACGAACAGCGCGACCCGGACGGCCGAAGCGGTGTAGACGTCCTTGCCGTTCGCGCTGTCCTCGATGGCCGGGCCCAGCAGGATGAGCATGGTCACCAGGGCATTGCTCCAGAACGTTGGTGCAAATGACGTGGCCTTGACTCCGAACAACCTGGCGCCGGCCCAGAGCGCGGCGGCCGCCATCCAAAGCATCAGCATCCACAGGTTCGGCCGCAGCGTGAGGCCGAACCAAAGCAGCGCCGCCATCAGCGCGCCCATGAACGTCGAACCCACCAGTTCCCGCCCGGCCGAACGGGCGTTCGCGGAA
>NZ_JBPJZT010000033.1:0-29904 GCF_051216375.1 Variovorax glacialis
GGCGGCCCCTGCGGGGGGCTGGAATAATGAAAGTCAGAACAGCCAGAAGAGAAGTCAGACCATCCCGGTCGGACTCAAGCCAATAGGCCTCCTCGAAAGCCGGTGCGGTTCAGACAGCTGCTCGATCATCGAGTTGACAAGCTTGGCCGATCGATGGAATTCGCCCTTGAGCGCGCGCCCATCGACCTGCAAATCCATCGATTGACCGAGGTCACCCTTGGCCACGGCGCCGATGGTGCGCGCGATGTCGGTGGTGGGCCGCACGAGGTCGTCGACAAGTCGGTTCAACGCGTCAACCTGTGCCGCCCAGCTTCCAAGCGCCCCTGGAGCGGCGATCCGTTGCGACAGTCTCCCTTCTTTGCCGACTGTGACGCTCAGACGGGCAAACTCCTGAGTGAAATGTTCGGCCTGGGCGATGGTATGGTTGAAGCTTTCGGCGATGTGCCCGTCCGTGCCGGGCCAATCGCCTGGGAGGCGCGCTCGAAAGTCTCCCTTGGAAAACGCCTTGATGGAGGCCAGGATTTGGCGGGATCGGGCTTCCGCCGCTTCGAGTCCAACTTGCGCCACCCGCCCCACTCGGTCCGCGTTCGCCTGACGTGCGAGGGCGTTGCTCGGCTGGGCTTCGGCTTGCTTCGAGTCCAGCGGATGGTCCAGTTGATCCATGATTTCTCCGGAGCGGTCACGCGATCCTCGCCCGCCGAGGCGCCCAATACTCGCTCTTTTGTTTCGGATTGTGAGGGTGGGCGGTCGGACGTTTTGTAGGATGGTTCCCACGGCGACTGAGCTCCCGACAGTCTTCGCCCCGATTAGCTTCCTCCGGTCGTGGCGAGACCCAACTGCATGTTGATGCTGAGAGCGGTACGTGGCACCAGCCTAGCTCGGCTACCCCGGATTGAAGAGCCGCACCCTCGGCCGGCTCCCGCAACGAACCCCTGTCTCATCAGGGTGTTCCACTAACACTAATGCGTGCAACGAGCCTTCGGCCGTGCACGCCTGCGTCGTAGGAGGGCATCCGCGACAGGTGTATGGCGGGCCGCGATAAACACAAACGCCGGTGATCCAGGCTCCGCCATTGCAACTGCTGGCTATACGCTGCGGCGCACAATCTCGGCGGCCATGGAACTGCGTTCGTACAGGACTCGACCGACGCCGCGCGGGCGCGATGAAGGTCGTTTGCCCGCCGGGTTCCGGAAGTGAAGACACCGATTGGAGCGAGCTTGCGGGCTGGGAACGAGATGCGCACGCGGCGGATATTTGCTCGCCTCCTGCTTGCAGAAGCCTCGTCCGTCGCATGCTTCGCTGACCGGGTTAGCTTGTCGATAAGCCTTGGCGCAAGACCCCTTGATACACCGACTCGATTCGATCAGGCCCTGTGATGGTCATCCCTAGGTCTTTCAAGAGTCCGTCCGATATACCGTATACCCACCCGTGCAACGTGACATCCTGTCCACGCGACCAAGCGTCTTGTATTACCGTGGTCTCCGCCACATTGACGACCTGTTCAATGACATTGAGTTCGCACAGCAGGTCATGCCGTCTCTCGAGCGGAGCGCTTTCAAGCAGTTGCTTGTGCTTGGCTGCGACATCCTTGATGTGACTGAGCCAGTTGTCAGCCAAGCCGACGCGCGTGTTGTTCAAGGCAGCTAGGACGCCCCCGCATCCGTAGTGGCCCACCACCATCACGTGCTCGACCTTCAACTGGTCCACGGCGAATTGAATGGTTGACAGGCAGTTCAAGTCCGTGGCCACCACGGCATTGGCAATATTGCGATGCACGAAGACCTCCCCTGGATCAAGCCCGGTGATCTGGTTGGCGGGCACCCGCGAATCGCTACATCCGATCCACATGTAACGCGGGTTCTGCTGTGATGCCAGTCGCCGGAAAAAACCGGGTCGATCTCGCTCCATCTCCGCCGCCCACTGACGATTGTGTTCAAAGAGTTCTTGCAGATGGACGTTCATAGGGTGGACTGATGTTGACATCACGGGAGGCGCGCGAGGTGATTTTTACCACCGCGAAGCGCAAAGCGCCACGGTACTAAGGAGGCCGATTGAAGGTTCTGTTCGACCTCGTATGCGGTGACCTGACCTTACGGTCCGACAAGTTCAGCGAGGATGGCCGCGTACTAGCCGCTGCCCACGCCGATGTGATTCACCGGTCCTTGGGAGCGTATGCAGCAAGGCACCGAACGTGCAGGCTGGCCGAGCAGTTGGTGGTCGCCGCGCACCTGTGCGTGGCATGCTAGCGCCTCTGCTGTGGGACCAGAGGACGCGACCCCCGTCGAGCGTTTGAAGGGGTGGGCAAAGACGTGCGCCGATTGGTCGATTCAATCGTCATATTCATCGTCAGCCTCTGGCGTCGAGTTCTCGGGACCCACCAACTCATCGTCTACGTAGGACAGCAAAGCCGCATTGCCCGCGTTGTACGCATCAAGCCAGTTGTCGAATTTGTCATCGCCCGTTTCGAGGTCCAGCCAAACTGCCGGATCTTCTGTGCTTTCGAGGATGATCCACAAGAAACTTCCTGGACTCGGGCGGTCCACGAAAACGGCCAGGCGGCGGTATTGGTCAGGCATAGCGAACAGCAACCCACGCGCATGTCGCTTCAGTGCGACCGATGGTCCACACCTCTGCCCCGAAGCGGAAGGAGGAGTGAAGAAATTCGTTGAATACGGCGCACCGTGTCGCGGGAGACGAGGTACGCCTGAATCTCCTTTTCGCTCATGCCGCGCTGGCTGGCGCATACGCTTCTCGTCTTGGGGCTGCAACCTGCGTTTCCAAAGAAAGATTCAAATCTTGCAGACATGATCAACTCCTTTTTCTGGTGGTGCCATGGGTGTGACGCGAAAATCTTCGATCGCGCGCTCGGCTTCAACACCACGGTCAATGACGATGCACAACATTTCATCAAGTGCCGGAACATCGCCGTCGATCAGACGTGCTCTGGCAGCAAGGACCACTGCCTTGTGCACAGCCGGTGGCAACGTGCGTCCCGCTAGATAGCCTGCCACGAGCGCTTCAGCTGCTTCGGTCGACAGAGCCATGGTTACCTCCTTCTCACTCAACCGCGACCGATTGCCGGTTCTCAGCGTGGGCCAGTCGCCCGGAGGACTGGGCTGTGGCCTTGCTTCGGCCCGTTAGGCAAAAGGCGGCCGGGGCTACCCGCCGCCGAGACCTCGCTTGATGGCTTCACGTGCGCGTTGTGCGGCCCGCGGCAACCAGAAGTCCACGCCTCGGGGCCGGTGGTTCTTTGGGTAGTGAAATCGCAAAAGCTCGTCGCGCCCTTTTTCCGTCACCGCAAGGACCCTGGCGCCGCCCTGAGCGGGCGCGTCCACCAATGCCAGCACCAAGCCAGCCTGCCGAAGGATCCTGACGGCATCAATATCCTTCGCAGCGTTGAACGACTTGGGAAGTGGCGTGGCTGCGATCTGCCTCAAGAATTCAACTGACATGACATCTCCTTTCAAACGTCAGCGCGCGAGAGAATATCGCTCAATCTGCTGCGTTTCAAGTCGGCGCAACCGACAAGTTTCTGTCGGTTGCTGGACTCAGCCGTCCACCTGGATGCGCCTCGGCTGCGCATGCTCAGCCTTGGGTATCCGCAGGGACAGCACGCCCCGCACAAGCTTTGCCGTCACCTTGGAAGGATCGAGTTCCTTGCTCAGCTTGAACGTTCGGCGAAAGCGTCCCAGTGCCACCTCGGTATGGGTGGATTGAAGGCCCTCGGGCACCGGGATGTCGAGCTCGGCTTCGAGGGTGAGCGTGTCGGATTCAGTTTGGATCTGCAATTTCTCCTTCGACACGCCTGGCAGGTCGGCGTAGAGCGTGATGCCTGAGCCGTCTTCCACCACGTCGACGGCCGGCGTGAGCGCCGCGGGGCCGTACGAAGGGGAGTCCTTTTTCGTCGAGCTCAAAGCGCCGGGGGTGCGGGTTTCAAGGTCGTTCATGATGTTGGCTCCTTTCACTGAATGTCGATGCGTCGCGGCTGGCTCGACGCCCGGCGTTGGACGGTGATGCGCAGGACGCCGTCCCGGTAGGTGGCGCTCAGCGCGTCCGGGTCGGCGTCGTCCGAAAGGGCAATCACCCGGCGAAATGGGCCGTCGAAGCGCTCGCTGATATGGACAGTAGCGCTTCCCTCGTTGTTTCCGTCGTTCGGGCTCAAGGGCTCACGATTGCCGGGTCAGGATGCCTCGGTCGAGGGTGACCTCTAGAGCATCGGGATCCAGCCCAGGGGCGAAAGCGTAGATCTCCAAGGTCTGGGGCGTGCCCCCGACATTCAGCGCGGGGAAGCCGCGGCCCAGACCACGAATGCTCGGCGAGGGATCCAAAGCCTGCTGCATGTCGCGCTGCAGGCGATCCATCTCGGCGAACAGGTCGCGCGGGAAAAGTGATCGATACATGGCGAGTACCTCCATTCAGGTTGAACAGAGCGCCGGAGGCGTTTCCGGCGCTTCCGATCAGCGAAATAGGAGCGGCCTACAGTTATTTCAAGAGCCTGAAATTGCGGATTTTTGCCGCTTTGGCGTGACCCCGTGCCCTCGTGGAGCGGCGCCTGGCCAGGGCGCCGCTGGTCAGCTTGAGGCTTGATCGAGGTCGGGCCCCGAGTCTTCTCGGTCGTCCGGGTCATAGACTCGATCCCGAGGCGCATAGATCACCGAACTCAGCAGGCCGGTCAGTACCAGGCCGGCCAGCATGCGGGCGACTTCCGGATCGTCGTAGTCGCACAGGGGCACCAGCTGGCCCGAGTCTAGCGACAGCTTTCCCGTGAGTCCAAGATAGACGCGCGCCAGGACCACGGGCTCACCCTCGTACCGAGCTGCAAACTCGAACTCCTCAAGCGTAGGCCGACCCTCCACAGCAACGGCCCCCCACCGAACAACGTAGGGCGTATCCAGGCACTGCCCCGTGAACTTGTCCGCAGCGGGGGAGATTGATTGGACATGGCCGCGGCACAGGGGAGCAACGTTCGTACCGCCAAGGTGCCTGAGAAACCGACTCGTCAGCGCGTCGAGTTCGGCAAACGCTTTCATGACGGGCTCAGTCTTCAGTTCAAGGTCGGTGGTCATACAAAATCTCCCATACAGGGTTGAAAGATCGTTCCTGGCTATGCGCCGTAGGAACTGCAGAGATCGAAGAAGGCCTCAAGTTCCGTGGACTTGTCGAAAACGCCGTCCGCCCCGAGGGCAAGACATCTTCGACGAATTTCGGCCGTCGGATAGTTGGTCAGAACGAGCATGCGCTGATGCGGGGATCGGTTCTGGGCGGCACGTAGAACGCTTAGACCGGAGCCTTCCTTCAGGAAAAGGTCCACGACCGCCAGATCCCATTTCTGCTTGTGCCGATCGAGTGCCTCGATGGCCTCCGAAGCGGTCTGGGCGACCGCGATCACCTGCGCGTCGGCCAACTCTGCCAACGTCGGAATCAGGTTTTCGCGAATTGTCTCGCTGTCCTCGATGAGGATGGTGTTGAGCGGCATCGGGGTACGCCAGAGGCGCTCGGTTAAAAATCGCCCCGTCGGGGCTGATAGCGGTCGCGATTAGCGCAGATCAGCCCCCTGCCCTCTTGTAGGTCAACCGCCTATTCGAGCCGCCGATGCGCTTGGACAATGTGCGACGCACTCTGCGATGGCGAACTCCGGTCCGAACCTCCGCTTGAAACATCGCTGCCTTGGGCAGCTTGCTCAAGTGATTCATTCACCTCATCAAGCAGTTCTGCCGATTTGGTCAGCTGCTTTTGAAGTTCGCTGGCCTGCTCAACCGCACAGTCCACGACGTCCGTCACGTTATCTTGGGAGAGCTCTTCCTTGAGGACCGCTTGCACGACCAGGAGGTCATCGGCTACCTTCTTGACCTTCTCAGTGGCATCTTTGTTCTTGTCGAGCGCCTCCACGATCGTTGACGTGGATGATGTTTCAGGCTGATTGGTTTCGTCCATCTGTTCGCTCCTCGTTAAGGCTATAACGCCCGCCGCCGGCCCCGGGGGAGTTCGGAAATGTACGTGAGTCTCTCGTGCCCTGGCAAAGCGGATGCACCTGCCGCTCTGGAACAGCCCATCGCTGCCATAGCTGTCGCTCCGCATGCCACCCGGCAACCAATATGGCGAGGGATGCACCGGGGTTTCGATTTTCCCACACCGACAAAAATTGCGTTGACCCAAGGGGCGAGGTTTCGGCGCGGCCAGGTCGTAGACCCGGTCCCGGGGGGCGCAGATCACCGATCTCACCAGGCCGGTCAATACCAGGCCGGCCAGCATACGGGCACTTCAGGATCGTCGTATTCGGGGGCACCAGCTGTCCCGAGTCCCGCGACAGCTTTCCCGCGTAGGCCGCATCCCGGCCAGGGTGGATCCCAAAGCTAGCGCGTCACTTGCGAACGGGGCGAAAAAAAACCGGCTCAGGCGAGCCGGTTTTTCAGAGGAAGTTACCGGGCTCAGTAACGACCACCGCCGTAGCCACCGGTGCCATAGCCAATGTCCGAGCGTTTGGCTGCACTGTAACCAGCCGCGCTGTAGCCTCCCGAGCCGCTACCCCCTTCGCGGGGGCGGGCCAGGTTCACGACAATCGAGCGTCCATCGACGGACATCCCGTTCAGGCCGGTGATGGCGGCCTGGGCGACTTCGGCAGAGGCCATTTCCACAAAGCCGAAGCCCTTGGAGCGGCCGGTCTCACGGTCCATCATGACCTTGGCCGAAGAGACGCTGCCAAACTCGGCAAAGTTGCTTGCCAGGCTGGAATCGGTCACGGAATAGGGCAGGTTGCCCACGTAGATTTTTTTGCTCATGGAAAGAGCCTTTCTGAATGAAGGTACGCAACGAAGGTCGCGCCGTTGGAACACGGGCGTGCGAATCGGGAGTCCGCAGCAACTGGCAAGGGCCGATTGGATCTGCGGCAGCAGGTCATCAACACGCAGGGGGGTGCGGCATCCACGTTTGCAGCCAGCCCTGGGTGACTGCAAATAGCCGGGCGGCTTCGCGCGAGGCAAAGGCTTTGTCGAAACGGAATACTCGGCAGTAGCTGCCGTTACCCTGGGAACGATGGACCCTGGTCGGGATTGCGTTCGTGCTGCCGTCGTTCCTGATGGTCGTCGCCGTCGGCGCGGTCTACACGGCCTATGGCGGCATTGCTTGGATGCAGGCTGTCTTCTACGGCGTCGGCGCCGCCGTGATCGGGATCATCGCGATGAGCGCCTACAAGCTCACGAGGAAGAACATCGGCAAGGACAAGCTGCTCTGGGCCATTTTCCTCGTGAGCGCGGCGGTCACGGTGATCACCAAGTCCGAGATCGTGTGGGTCTTCCTCGGCGCGGGCGTGCTGGTCTGGCTGCTGCGGGCGCCACCGAAGTGGATGTCGGGCGGCGCCGTCAACAGCGTCGCCGCCCCGATCGTGGCCTTCTTCGCGATCGATGCGCTCGACTGGCACAAGCTGGTCCAGATCGGCGCGTTCTTCGCGTATGCCGGTAGCTTCGTGTTTGGGAGCGGCCTGGCGATCGTGCCCTTCCTGTACGGTGGCGTGGTCCAGGAGCACCACTGGCTGACCGACCGCCAATTCGTCGATGCAGTTGCCGTCGCGATGATCACGCCCGGCCCCGTGGTCATCACTACCGGCTTCATCGGTTTCCTGGTCTCGGGGTTCTGGGGTGCGGTGGTCGCAGCGGCGGGCACCTTCATCCCTTGCTACCTGTTCACCATCCTGCCTGCGCCGTACTTCAAGAAGCACGGCAAGCGTCCCGGCATCGTGGCCTTCGTCGACGGCGTGACCGCCGCGGCCATCGGGGCAATTTCCGGAGCGGCGATCGTCATCGGTCAGCGGTCGATAACCGATCTCCCCACGGCCGCGCTGGCACTGACCACCGTCGGTGTGCTGTGGCGTTTCAAGAAGGTGCCGGAACCGGTCGTCGTGGTCGTCGCCGCGTTGGCCGGGCTGGTGCTCTACCCGCTGGCCAGTCGCACGTGACACACGTGAGGTTCACATGAGGAGTCGGCTATGCATGCAGAGACTTTTGCTTCCCGCCGCGAGTTCATCGCGACATCCGCCATCGGCGCCATCGCACTGACTTCCACCACGTCGTGGCAGCTGCAACCAGCCCAGATCCGTCCAAGGAGACCGCCATGACCATCGCACCCGCCTTCCAGGCCAGCGACACCCTCAAGCCGCTGCCCTTTGACGCGGCCAAGCTCACCGCCCTCTCCGAGCGCCTGATCCGGTCCCATTGGGAGAACAACTACGGTGGCTCGGTCAAGGCGCTGGCGGTCGTCAAGAAGCGCTCGCCGAGGCGATGGGCGCGATGCGCTCCGGCGCCACCGCGCCATTGCTGCCGAGGCGTGGCGCATCGAACTGACCACGCCGTGAACAATCATGGGCTGCGTGTGGGGGGCACGGACATCGAACAGCACCGAATGGCTTGTTCGTACTCGCATCCAATCCCAGTGTTGATGAGCCAGGTCGGGCTGTTCGACCGCACCAAGGCGCCGGCGCCGGGTGAATACGTCACCACGAGCCAGATCAAGGACTTCAAAGCCAAACTCGATTCGATGCCAAGCTTTCTGTGGATGGTGGCCGATGCGTCGGAATGAGGGCGCTGCCATCTACCTGAGCGCCGTGCAGCCGGCCTCACACCCCCGCCACTGGATCCGCCGCTGCGAAGCGCGGTTCGCGCTCCGCCTTCGCCGGTCCGAAGCTGAAGCTGGCGTAGCCGTCCTGCACGGCTGCCGCCGCGTACTGCCGGTAAGCATGGAAGCCCCCGGTGAACAGCGTCAGCCCTTGCGGCTTGTCCTTGACATTTGCACCGACCCACCAGGTCTTGGCCTTGTTGATCAGCGAGCGCTTGGCCAAGTTGCGCACGACGCCCATCCATTCCTCTTCGGCCTGTGGGGTGGGCTCGATGGTCTGGAGGCCGTTCCTGCGCATGTGCGTGATGGCTCCGGCGATCCAGTCCACGTCATGCTCGCTGATGCGGACGATATTGGCGAGGGCCGCCGGGCCATTGGGCCCGGTGGTCATGAAAAGGTTTGGGAAGCCTTCCATCATCAGCCCCAGGTACGAGCGCGCACCCTCCTTCCACTTGTCGTTCACCTTGCGGCCGTCGCGCCCGATCACGTCGAACGCCGTCAAGGCGCCAGTGAGTCCGTCGTAGCCGGTGGCGAGGATCAGCATGTCGAGCTCGACCTCGCCCGACTCGGTGCGCACGCCCTTTTCGGTGATCTCGACGATCGGGTCGGTGAGGCAATCGACCAGGTGCACGTTCGGCAGGTTGTACGTCTCGTAGTAGCTCGAATCCAGGCAGGGCCGGCGCGCGAAGATCGGATAGCCCTTGGGCTTGAGCTTCTCGGCGATTGCTGGATCCTTGACGATCTCTGGGATCCTGTTGCGAACGAACTCGGCCACTTGCTCGTTCGCCTCCTCGTTGATCATCAGGTCCGAGAAGGTGCCGAGCATCGCGAGGCCACCCTGCTTCCAGGCGTCTTCGAGCAAGGCCTGGCGCTGGGCCCGGGTGACGCTGAAGAAGGCCCGCGTCGATTGGGGCCGCGTGCCGCCGACGGCGCTGTTGCGTGCGGATTCGCGGATTCCCGCGTAATGCCGCTTGACCTCGGCCACGTACTCGGCATCGAGGTCGACATTGCGCATCGGCATGGTGAAGCTCGGCGTGCGCTGGAAGACGAAGAGTTGGCCGGCCTGCGGCCCGACCTCTTGCACGATCTGGATACCGGTCGATCCGGTGCCGATGACGCCCACGCGCTGACCCTCGTAGCCGACGGGTTCGTGCGGCCACTTGGCGGCATACAGTAGGCGACCCTTGAAGCGTTTCACGCCGGGGATGTCCGGCTCCTTGGGGATCGATAGCGGGCCGGTCGCCATCACGCAATACGGCGCCTCCCAGGTCTCGCCCCGGTCGGTCTTGAGCACCCACAGCGCGCGCGCCTCGTCCCAACTAGCCCGATTCACGCGCGTGTCGAACTGGAAGTGCGGACGCAAGCTGAGCTTCGTCGCGACAAAGTCGATGTAGCGCAGCAGCTCGGGCTGGGCCGCGAACTGCTCTGACCAGGTCCACTCCTGCTCGATCTCGGGCGAGAAGGAATAGCTGTAGTCGATGCTAGGCAGGTCGACTCGTGCGCCTGGGTAGCGGTTCCAGTACCAGACGCCTCCCAAGTCGCCCCCGGCCTCGAAGGCCTGGAGGCTGAGGCCCATCTCGCGGAACCGGTAAGCGGCATACATACCGCCAAAGCCGCCACCGACCACGAGGACGTCGACGCGTCGGGTGCGGGGCCCGGCTGGGGCCGGGGCGGTGTTGGAATTCTTGGATGTCTCGAAGTTCATGCGCATCTCCATAGAGGCTGTGATCAACAAAAGGGTTCCGCGCCAGGGCGGTTCGTGCCGGCAGAGGCCGGGTCAGCCGGATTTCCAGCCGGACATATTCAGGCTGCCCATCAGCACGCTGGACAGCGCGCCGTCGACCAGCAGGTCGGTGCCGCTGACATAGCCGGCGTCGGGACCGACGAGGAAAGACAGCGCGTTCGCCATGTCCTCGGCCCGGGCAATGCGACGCAGCGGCACGCGCGCCTCGCGCTGCGCGCGCGACTGGGCATCTGCATAGACCGCCGCGGTGCCCGGGGTCTCCGTGACGCCGGGCGACAGCGCGTTGACCCGGATGCCGTCGGGTCCCCATTCGAGCGCCATCTGCCGCACCAGCATCAGCGCCGCGGCCTTGCTCGGGCTGTAGGCGGCCAGCGGCGCGGTCGGCTGGCTGCCGGAGATCGAAGTCGTCACCACCATGCTGCCCCGGGCGGCTTTGAGCAACGGATGGGCCGCGCGGCCGAGCAACCAGGCGGCGCGCACGTGCAAGGCAAAGACCTTGTCCCAGTCCTCCAGCCGTGCCTCGAGCAGGGATGCCGGAATCGCGGCGCCTGCGTTGCTGACGACGGCGTCGAGGCCGCCAAACCCCGCCGCGGCCGCGACCAGCCGGTCCGGCGCCGTCTGGTCGGCCATGTCCGCGCATATCGCATGCACCTCTGCGCCGTCCTGGCGCAACTGCGCGGCAAGCGACTCGAGTTCATCGCGATGAAGATCGGCCAGCACCATGCGCGCCGGCAGGCCGTGGCGCTGCAGCGAATCGCGCGCCAGCCGCTCGGCCATCGCCTGCCCGATGCCGCGCGCCGCGCCGGTCAGGATGAATCGCATTCCACAATGTTCGTTAGTCATGGGTTTGGGTCCTTTTGTCATGCAGCCAGCACTCCGCCATCGACCGGCAAGGTGACTCCGGTGATGTAGCTGGCCATTGTTGAAGCGAGAAACAACGCCGGCTCGGCGATCTCCTCGGGCCGCCCTACGCGGCCCAGCGGCGTGCGGTGCAGGAAGCCCTGCAGCCGCCGCGGGTCGGCCCGGGTGGCCTCGGTCATTGCCGTGTCGATCACGCCAGGTGCGATCGCGTTCACGCGGATGCCATCCGGCGCGAGGTCGACGGCCATCGATTGCGTGAGCATCTTCACCGCCCCCTTGGAGCCCGAATAGCCGATGCAGCCGGCCTGCGCGATGAACGCCGCGCCCGAGGCGATGTTGATGACGCAGCCACGCGTCATGCGCAGCGCCGGCAGGAAGGCATGCAACACGTTGAAGCCGCCCTGCACATTGACATCGAACACGCGGCGGATCTTGCGATGCGCGTCGGGCGTGTCGATGCCTTCCCGCAGGAGGATGCCGGCGTTGTTGACCAGCACGTCCAGCGGGCCGATCTCGCGACCGATTTGCTCGGCGAGTTCGGTGCAGGCTGGCACGTCTGTGATGTCCAGCGCGAAAGCCCAGGCGCTCCCGCCCGATTCGACGATCTCGCGCACGTCGGCCCTGCAATCCTCGGCCCGCAGGTCGGCCAGCACCACGCGGGCACCAGCTCGTGCATAGCACTGCGCGATGGCGCGGCCGATGCCGCCGGCGGCGCCGGTGACGAGGGCGAGCCGGCCCTCCAGCAAGAGGTGGTCGGAAGGCTCAGTCATGGCCGGCTCCCGTGCATGTGACGAGGTGAAAGGTCATGGAGTCCCTTCAGGTGCCGTGGTGGGGGAAGCGGCCTGGCCGGCACGTGGCGTCCGCGGCGGCAACGCGGACGGCTCGGAGGCTTTGCCAAGTCTCGCGCGCCGCTCCAGAAAGGCATTGATCTCGCCCACAATGCCCCGTCGAAAGAGCATGACCACCACCACGAAGACGGCGCCTTGCACGATCATGACCGCCTCTGCGAAGGCGGACAACTGGTTGGCCATGGTCACAACCACCAGGGCGCCGACCACCGGGCCGAGCATCGTTTGCAGGCCGCCGACGATACCCATCAGCAGCGCTTCGCCCGAGGTGACCCAACTCACGTCAGTGAGCGTGGCGATCTGGAACACGATGCTCTTCATGCCGCCGGCCATGCCGGCCAGCGCGGCCGACAGCGTGAAGGCCAGCAGCTTGTAGCGATTGACCCGGTAGCCCAGCGAGATGGCGCGCGGCTCGTTGTCGCGGATCGCGGTCAGCACCTGTCCGAATGGCGAATGCACCACGCGCCAGATGAGCCAGAAGGCGGCCACCGCCGCGATCATGATCACGTAGTAGAGCGTGAGGTTGTCCTGCAGGCTCAGCAGGCCGAGGAGCTTGCCGCGCGGGACGTTCTGGATGCCGTCCTCACCGCCCGTGAAGGGCGAGCGCAGCGCGATGAAATAGACCAGTTGCGCGCAGGCCAGCGTGATCATCGAGAAGGCGATGCCCGCGCGGCGGATCGCCAGCACGCCGGTGGTGGCGCCGATCGCCGCCGCCACGGCCGCACCGAAGAGCACGCCCAGTGCAGGGTCGAAGCCCCAGACCTTGACGGCATGCGCTGTCGCGTAGCCGGCAGAGCCGAAGAACATGGCATGCCCGAAGGACAGCAGTCCGACGTAGCCGATCATCAGGTTCAGCGAGGCCGCGAGCAGCGCGAAGCACATCAGCTTCATCAGGAAGATCGGATAGGCCACGAACGGCGCGACGAGCAGCGCCAGCGCGCCGGCGGCCAGCAGGGCCATCCGATGACGTTCGAAGAATGAGGGTGTAGGGGTCATGTTGTCTCCTTCGTGTGGTTTCAGCGCAGGCTGCCAAACAGGCCCTGCGGACGCACGGCCAGGACGATCAGCATGACCACGAACACCACCATTCCGGCGCCGTCCGGATACACCAGCTTCGTGATGCCTTCGAGCACGCCCAAGCCGAAGCCGGCCACGATCGCGCCCATGATCGAGCCCATGCCCCCAATGACCACCACCGCGAAGACGACGATGATGAGCTGCGAGCCCATGAGCGGATTCACCTGGTAGATAGGCGCGGCCATCACGCCGCTGAATCCCGCCAGCGCTACGCCCAAGCCGTAGGTGAGCATCAGCATGCGCGGCACGCGCACACCGAAGGTCCGCACCAGGTTCGGGTTCTCGGTGGCAGCGCGCAGGTAGGAACCGAGCTTGGTCCGCTCGATCACGAACCAGGTCACGATGCACATGCCCATCGAGGCGGCGATCACCCACAGCCGATACCACGGGAAGAAGGCCATCGGCGTGTCCAGCCCGCCCGCGATCGGATTCGGGTAGGGCTGGCCGGTGGCGCCGAATTTGTAGCGGAACACGCCTTCGAGGATCAGCGCGAAGCCGAAGGTCAGCAGCAGTGCATAGACATGGTCGATGTGATAGAGCCGGCGCAGCAGGGTGCGCTCCAGCGCGACACCGCTCAGTCCGACGATCAGCGGCGCCAGCACCAGCGCCCACCAATAGTTCAGGCCCAGGTATTCAAGCAGGCCCCAGGCGACGAAAGCGCCGAGCATGTACTGCGCGCCGTGCGCGAAGTTCACCACGCGCAACAGCCCGAAGATGATCGCCAGGCCGAGGCTCATCAACGCATAGAGCGAGCCGTTGATCATGCCCACCAGCACCTGGCCGGCGATGGCGGCCAGTGGGAATCCAAACAATGTGTCCGGCATAGGGTGTCTCTCTGTGGTTCTTTTGTCGGTTGGCGTCAGACGCCGAGCAGCGCTTCGATCCGCGCGTGGTCGGTGGCGAGCGTCTGCCGGTCGAAATGCTCGACGACCCTGCCCTCCTCGATCACGTAGAAGCGGTCGCCCACACCCGAGGCGAAACGGAAGTTCTGCTCCACCATCAAGATGGTGAAGCCGCGCTGACGCAGGATGCGGATGGCCTCGCCGATCTTCTCGATGATCACCGGTGCCAATCCCTCAGTGGGTTCATCCAGCAGCAGCAGCTTGGCGCCGGTACGCAGGATGCGGCCGATCGCCAGCATCTGCTGTTCGCCGCCCGAGAGCCGCGTGCCGGGGCTCTTGCGACGCAGCTTGAGGTTGGGGAAGAGCGTGTAGATCTCGTCGATCGTCATGCCGCCGGGCACCAGCACCGGGGGCAGGAGCAGGTTCTCTTCGACGTCCAGGCTCGCGAAGATGCCGCGCTCCTCGGGACAATAGGCGACGCCCAGGCGCGCAATGTCTTCGGGCGCCATGCCTTGGGTGGAGCGGCCGTCGATCGCGATGTGGCCTCGGCGCTTGGCGAGAAGGCCCACCACCGCACGCAACGTGGTGGTCTTTCCGGCACCGTTGCGGCCTAGCAGGCATACCGCCTCGCCTGGCTGCACCACGAAGTCGATGCCGTGCAGCGCCTGCGTCTCGCCGTAGAAGCCGGTGAGGCCGCGTACCTCCAGGCAGGGCACATTCTGTTCAGGCATGAGCGCCTCCCACGTAGGCTTCGCGCACGCGCGCGTCGTTCGAGACTTCGTCGTAGTTGCCCTCGGCCAGCACCTCGCCGGCCTGCAGCACCGTGATGCGGTCGCACAGCTCGGCGACCACTTTCATGTTGTGTTCGACCATCAGCACGGTCCGGTCCCTGGCGACCTGTGCGATCAGGCGCGTCACCGGCCCGATGTCCTCGTGGCCCAAGCCGGCGATCGGCTCGTCGAGCAGAATGAGTTCGGGCTCCAGCGCCAGTGTGGTCGCCAGTTCCAGCGCACGCTTGCGGCCGTACGACAGGTCGGCGGCAGACAGGTCTGCGTAGGGCTCGAGGTTGACCGCGGCCAGAAGCTCGCGCGCTCGCTCCGTATGGCGCTCCAGCACCCGTGCGCTGCGCCAGAAGGCGAAGGTGCCCCCGGCCTTGCGCTGCAGCGCCACGCGCACGTTGTCCAGCACGCTCATCTGCCCGAACACCGCCGAGATCTGGAAGGATCGCACCATGCCGCCGATCGCGACGCTGGCCGGGTCGCTCTTGGTGATGTCGCGCTCGTTGTAGTAGATGCGCCCGGCGCTGGCCGGGATGAAGGTGGTCAGCAGGTTGAAGCAGGTGGTCTTGCCGGCGCCGTTGGGGCCGATCAGGGCATGGATGCTGTGGCGCCGGATATTTAGCGACACGTTCTTCACGGCGTGAAAGCCGAGGAACTCCTTGCTGAGACCTTCGGTGCGAAGGATGCAGTCGGTGGCGCACGCAGGGTTCGTCATGAAAGTCTCCGGTCGTCGAACAGCACCTCGGGCAAGCCGCGCACGCCCAGCCCGTGGAAGGCGAACAGCGCGCCTGCATCCGGATGGTCGCTGCGCAGCAGGTTGCCGGTGTTGCGGATGCTGGTCAGGTACAGCACATCCAGATCCGGCCCGCCGAAGCAGGGACAGGTCGGGAACGGCGTGGGCACATCGAGCAGCGTGAGCAGCTGGCCGTCCGGCTGGAAGCGGCCCAGCTTGCCGCACTGGACCAGCGCGATCCACAGGCAACCTTCGGCATCCACTGTGGCACCGTCGGGCCCCGAGCCGTGGGGCTGCGTGCTGAATAGCGTGCGGCGCGGCCCGACGGCACCGGTGACCGGGTCGTAGTCGGCCACGCTCACGTTGCCGCTCAGGCTGTCAGCGTGATAGAGCCGGCGCCCGTCAGGACTGAAGCAGGTGGCATTGGCCAGCGCGATGCCCTCGAAGAGCTGCGTCGCACTGCCATCGGCCTCCAGCCGGTAGTAGGCGCCATCGGGATCGTGCCGGCCCATCACCATCGAGCCCGCAACAAATCGGCCCTGCCGGTCGGTGCGGCCGTCGTTCATGCGCATGGCCGGGCCCTTGTGCCGCACCTCGGCCAACTGCCGCACGGCGCCGGTCGACAGGTCCAGCAGGTGGAAGCCGTCCTCGAGCGCGAGCACCAACCGGCCGCTGCGCGTCAGCGCAATCGAGCCGACGTCGCTCGGGGCGCTCCATTCTTTGTACTGGCCCTGCGACATGCGCCTCACCAGCCTGGCCTTGGAGTCGACCCAGTACAGCGACTGGTCGCGCGCATCCCAGACCGGGCATTCGCCCAGCCGGTCGCGCGTGTCGCCGATGATCTCTTGTCTCACGCTCATGTGGCCCGCCCGGTCGTGCTTACTTCTTGACGAAATCGCAGCCGCCTTCGGACAGCGGACGGAACACCTTCTCGGCGGGGATGGCCGCGCCGACCGTGTAGAAGTCGTTCTTGCCCTTGGACTGCGCGGGGCTCTTCACGTCGACCGGATACACCGGGCGCATCACCTGGCCGTCTTCCCGGATCTTCACGTCTTTGGACATGAAATCGTTCACTGGCGTGGCCTTCATCTTCGCCACCACAGCTGGGCCGGTGTCGGTGCCGGCCGCCTGCACGCTCTTCAGGTAGTGCGTCACGGCGCTGTAAACGCCCGCCATGATGTAGGTCGGCACCACGCCGCTGTTGCGCTCCATGAAGCGCTTGCTCCAGGCACGCGAGGCTTCGTCTCGATCCCAGTAAAAGGGCACGGTGATGTTCAGGCCCTGCGCGGTCTCCAGGCCCATCGCGGCGACGCTGTTGATCGTCATGCCGAACACGCTCACGCTCTGACCGCTCTTGGTAATGCGGAACTCTGCCGCCTGCTTCAGCGAGTTGGACAGGTCGAGCCCGGCGTTCAGGATCACGATCGCCTTGGCACCACTGGATTGCGCCTGCAGCAGATAGGACGAGAAGTCGGTGGTGCCCAGCGGATGCTTGACCGCTCCCACCACCTTTCCGCCGCCCTGTTCAATGAAGCGCGTGGCCTCGGCCTGCAGCGCCGCGCCGAAGGCGTAGTCAACGGTCACGAAGAAGAAGGTCTTGATGCCCTTGTCGATCAGCGTCTGCACGCCGGCCTTGGGCAGCGAGTAGGTGTCGACCAGGAACTGGAAGGCCATCGGCGAACAGGCCTTGCCGGTGAGGTCGGAGGAGACAGTGCCGGCGATCAGGTAGGGCTTTTGCTTCTCCTTCATCAAGGTCTGTACGCCCAGCGCAATCGACGAGGCCGAGCCGCCGACGATCGCGTCCACCTTGTCCGTCTCCAGCCACTTGCGTGCGGCGTTCAGGCCGACGTCAGGCTTGTTCTGGTCATCAATCGTCAGCAGCTCTACCGGCTTGCCGTTGACCTTGCCGCCGAAGTCCTCGATGGCCATTTTGGCGGCGAGCACCGAGCCGGGTCCGCCGTTGCCGGAGTACGGTCCGCTCAGATCGCCCATGAGGCCGATGCGCACCATGTCGTCCGAAATCTGAGCATGGGCCAGGCCGGTGATCGCGACCAGGCCGGCCGTGGCGAGCACGGCACGCAAGGCCGCGATGGAGTGCCGAAAGTTCTTCATTCCTGTATCTCCTGCTTGTCGTTGGTGAAAGGTTTGGCAGGGGTATCAGGCACGGCCCGAAGGCAGCGCCAGGATCTGCTTGGCAAGGATGTTGCGCTGGATCTCGTTCGATCCGCCGAAGATGGCAGGCATGCGCGAATCCAGGTACTGGTTCATGACGTCGGCCGCGATGCCGCCGATGACCACATCGTCCATCTGGCCGCCGTGGTCGCCTGCGAGCTGCACCAGCTCGTCCGTGATGCGCTGGTAGGTCTCGGTGCCCCAGACCTTGAGGTACGACACCTCCGGCCCGAGCTCTTCGCCGCCGCGCAGTCGCCCCATGAAGCGTTCGAAGGCGGACTTGAGATCGCGCACATCGAGCACGAGCTGCGCGTAGCGGTCCCGAAAGTCGCTCGTCGCGAGCGCGTTCGTGGCCTCGGCCAGCCGGTCGAGCTGGGCCAGTGCGTACTCGCACTGGCGAGGCGTCCCGAAGAAGATCCGCTCCTCGCGAAGGAAGGAGTTGGCAACGCTCCAGCCGTCGTCGATGCGGCCCACGACGTTCGCGACAGGCACGCGCACGTTGTCGAAGAACACTTCGCTGAATTCCCCCTCACCCTTGAGGTTGACGATGGGTCGCACCTTTATGCCTGGTGTCTTGAGGTCGATCAGCAGGAAGGTAATGCCGCGCTGCTTGGCGCCGTCGACCTTGCTGGTCCGCACCAGCGCGAACATCCAGTCTGCCCCCGGGCCCAGCGTGGTCCAGGTCTTCTGGCCGTTGACCACGAGGAAATCGCCATCAAGATCGGCGCGCGTGCGCAGGCTGGCCAGGTCGGAGCCCGCGTTGGGTTCGGAGTAGCCCTGGCACCACATTAACTCGCCGCTCAGGACGCGTGGCAGGTGGTAGTCGATCTGCTCGGGCGTACCGTGCGCGAGGAGGAGCTTGCCGATGGCCAGGCCGTGGTCGGGAATGCGGGCGCAGCCGTATCGCGCGATCTCCTCGGCGTAGATCACCTGCTTGGTCGCCGACAGACCCATGCCGCCCGCCGTCTTCGGCCAGGAGGGCGCGAGCCAGCCCTTCTTCGACAAGGCCTGGTACCAGTCAGAGATGTCGGCGTAGAAAGCGCGCTTCTTCATGAAGCGCTTTTCGGGCGGGTAGTTGGCGGCGATCCAGGTTGCCAACACGCGGCGGAACTCGTCGTCGGGAAGCTCGGCCACATCGACGTCCTCGGGCACCGCCAGGGGCGAATTGTCCGACTGGTTCACGCGGCCGGTCTTCATCAGCTCATCCAGGAACTCGCCGCGCTGCCAGAGCGGATTGCCGAGCCAGGCCGACAGCGCAAGCGCTCGCTTCAGGCACAGGCCGATGTCGGTTTCATCGGCGATGCCCATGCCGCCATGCAGGTGGATCGCCGTCTTGCCGACCAGCAGCGCCGTGGCGCCGGCGCGGGCGCGCGCCGCGCGCAGCGACTGGATGCGCGTTGCATCGTCGGCCGGGCGCCCCCAGTCCAGCAGCGCGTTCTCGGCCGAGGCGCGCGCCAGCTGGCAATGCATCCACATGTCGACCATGCGGTGCTGCAGCGCCTGGAACGAGGCGATGGGCTTGCCGAACTGGACGCGCTGCGAGGTGTAGGTCACGGTGGCTTCCAGTGCGCGCTCGGCCGCACCTACGAGTTCGAAGGCGCTGGCCAGGCGGGCCAGCTCGATCGCCTGTTGGATCGCATCGCGCACGGCCGGGCCGCTCGCGAGCCTGGCATCGGCCGACAGCGTGAGGCCTTCGACATCCACTTCGCCGAAGTTCAGTCCGTCGACAGTGCGGGTCGTGCGGATCGCGGTGGGCTGGGTGATCCAGAACAGCGCAGGGTTGCCGTCTTCCAGCGCGTAGACGAGGAAGCCATCGGCGGCGTCGGCCAGCGGCACGAAGCACTTGGTCGCCCCTTCCAGCCGCCAGCTCTCGCCGCTGCGGACGGCGCGCATCCGCACGTCCTCGATCTCAAGTGCGCCGGCGGCTTCCTGCCAGGCCAGCGCGGCCAGTGTCTCGCCCGCGAGTACCCGATCAAGCAGCGCACGCGCAGGCGCCGAATCGGTAGCGATCGGCACGAGTGCCTGCACCACCATCAAGCCGCAGGCCACATAGGGCTCCGGTGCCAAGCCGTGCCCCAATTCGCTGGCGATCAGCATCGCCTCGGCCGCGCCCAGGCCGTGGCCGCCGAGCGATTCGGGTACCAGCACGCCGCTCCAGCCCGCCTCCGCCATCTCGCGCCAGACGCTTCGGTCGAAAGGGATGGCCTGGTCTCGGAGGCGACGCACGCGTGCGGGGGCCGGATGCCTCTCATGGAATGCCTGCACGCTGTCGCGCAGCATGGTCTGGGTTTCGTCGAGATGTGTCATGTAGGGAGTCCTGGTACTGCGCGGAACGTCGCGCGCCTTATTCGGCGGGGCCGCTCGGGGCCACGTCGGTCGGAAGCTGGTGAGACTTGAACTGTTCGCGCAACTTGAGCTTCTGCAACTTGCCTGTGGCGGTATGGGGCAGCGCGTCCACGAAGACCACGTCGTCGGGCATCCACCACTTGGCGACCTTGTCCGACATGAAGGCCAGGATGTCGTCGCGCGTGGGCCGCGCGTCGGGTTTGGGCACGATCAGGAGCAGCGGGCGCTCCTGCCAGCGCGAGTGAGCCACGCCGATCACGGCCGCCTCCTGCACCTCGGGATGTGCCACGGCGGCGTTCTCGAGGTCGATGGACGAGATCCATTCGCCGCCGGATTTGATGACGTCCTTCGAGCGGTCGGTGATCTGCACGAAGCCGTCGGCGTCGAGCGTGGCGACATCGCCGGTCGGGAACCAGCCGGCGGCATCGGTCGCGTCGCCGTCGGCACGGTAGTAGCCCGAAGCAACCCAGGGCCCGCGTGCCTTCAGGTCGCCGAAGGCCTTGCCGTCGTGCGGCAGCGGTTGACCATCCTCGCCGAAGATCTCGATCGCCACGCCGTAGATGGCGCGGCCCTGCTTGGCCTGCACGTCGTAGCGCTGCGGCAGCGTCAGGTCGCGGTGCTTGTCGAGCAGGGTGCCGATGGTCGCCAGCGGACTGGTCTCGGACATGCCCCAGGCATGGATCACGTAGGCGCCGAAGAGCTCCTCGAACTTCTGGATCAAGGCGCGCGGCGCCGCCGAGCCACCGACGATCAGCCGTTTGAGCGCGATCTCCGACAGGTCGAGTGTGGCGCGGTTGCGCTCGATGTAGTCGAACAGGCCCAGCCACACCGTGGGCACCCCCAGCGAGAAGTTGCAGCGCTCCTCGCGCAGCAAGCGATAGATGTTCTCTCCCGACAGATGCGGCCCGGGCAGCACCAGCTTGGCGCCGCACATCGCGCCTGCATAGGGCACGCCCCAGGCGTTGACGTGAAAGAGCGGCACCACCAGCAGCACGCTGTCGCGCGCAGAGATGGCCAGGCCGTCGGCCGCGCACGCGGTGAAGGAATGCAACACCGTCGAGCGGTGGCTGTACAGCACGCCCTTCGGATTGCCGGTGGTGCCCGAGGTGTAGCAGAGCGACGAGGCGGCGTTCTCGTCGAAGACGGGCCATTCGAGATCAGGCGAAGCGTCCGCCAGCAATTCCTCGTAGCAGAGCAGGTTGGGCAGCTTCACATCCGGCATCTGCGAACGCTCGCAGAGCGCCACGAACCCCTTGACCTGGCCGAGCTGGGGCGCGAGTTCGGCCAGCGTCGCGGCGAAGCTGTTGTCGAAGAAGACATAGCCGTCCTCGGCGTGGTTGACGATGTAGGCGATCTGCTCCGGAAAGAGTCGCGGGTTGACTGTGTGCAGGACAGCCTGCATCCCCGAAACGCCGAAGTACAGCTCCAGGTGGCGGTGCGTGTTCCAGGCCAGCGTGGCGACCCGGTCTCCGGCGCCGACACCCAGGCGCGTCAGGGCATTGGCCAGGCGCTTGGCCCGTTGCTGCACGTCGCGCCAGTTGCTGCGATGGGTGCTGCCGTCCGGCATGTGACTGACGATCTCGCGGTCGCTGTGAAAGGCCGCGGCATGGTCGATGAGTCCGGACAGCAGCAGAGGGTGTTGTTGCATCAGGCAGTTCATGAAATCTCCTTTGTCCTTTCCAGTTCAGTGGTAACTGCGCCCGCCGTCGACTGCCAGCACGATGCCGGTGACGAAGGAAGATTCGGCGCTGCTCAGGTAGAGCGCTGCCAGCGCGATCTCGTGTGGCTCGCCGATCCGACCGAGCGCGTAACGCGGGCCGACCTGCTCGCGCAGCGCCTCCGGGCTGTAGCCGCCGCGCACCATGGGCGTATCGACCGCACCGGGGCAAACTGTGTTGACGCGAACCTGCGGCGCCCATTCCATCGCGAGGGAGCGGGTGAGCGAGATCACGCCGGCCTTCGAGGCCGCGTAGGCGCTGCGCTGCTTGAAGGGCGCGAGGCCTTGGCCTGAGGCGAAGTTGACGATGGTGCCGCCGCCGGCCCCACGTAGACGGGGCAGGCAGGCGCGGCAGACGATGAAGCTGCCGGTGAGGTTCACCTCCAGCACGCGCTTCCAGTCCGCTAGGCTGACCTGGTCGGCCCACTCGGTGTTGGCGATGCCGGCGGCATTGACGAGGCCGTCGAGGCCGCCGAAGGCCTCGGCGGCCTGGGCCACCGCGCGTTCCACGGCCTCGGGATTGGTCACGTCGGCTTCGAGGCAGAGCGCCTCGCCTGACAGACCCTCCGGCCGGCGCCGGTCCAGCGACGCGACGCGCGCTCCGGCGCGCAGGAAGACCTCCGCCACCGAGCGGCCGATGCCAGAGGCAGCGCCGGTAACGAGGACGCGCCGTCCGGTGAGGCGACCCTCGACCTTTAGGTCGGCGAGCGCCAGGGGTTCATGTGCTTGCATGGTCTCAATCCGCCTTGATGTTCTTGTCCCGGATTACCGGGCCCCAGCGATCGGCCTCCGACTTCAGGTAGGCGGCGAATTCGGCCTGGGTCATGGGCAGCGGCTCGACGCCCGCCCGGTCGATGGCTGCGCGCATGTCCGGCGTGTCCAGCACCGCCCGAATGTCGGCGTAGAGACGGTTCTGGATCGGCTTCGGCGTGGCCCCGGGAACCAGCACGCCGAACCAGCTCGCGGTCGCGAAGTTGGCCAGTTCGGGCACGCCCGATTGCGCGATCGGCTTGAGATCGGGCGCCAGCGTCGAGGGCTTCAGCGAGCTGATGCCGATCGCCTTGAGCTTGCCGGCCTTGACGAAGGACAGCGCGGCCTTCGAGTCGAACATGCCTTGCACCTGGCCACCGATCAGGTCGTTCAGGCCGGGCCCGTTGCCGCGGTACGGCGCGTGGACGATGCTGACGCCGATCTGCGAAGCAAAGAGTTCGGCACCGATGTGGGGGCTCGAGCCATTGCCCGACGAAGCGAAGCTGAAGGGCTTGCCCGAGGTCCGCATGTACTTCACCAGCGACGGCACGTCGTCGGCCGGTACCGAGGGATGCACAAACAGGATGGCCGGGGCGACGGCGATCATCGCGAGCGGCTCCAGCGCGCTCTGCTTGTAGGGCGGGTTGGGCACCATGAACTGATTGGTGGTGAAACCGAAGCTGGTCACCAGGAGGGTCCGGCCGTCCGCCGGCGCACGGGCCGCCGCCGCCGTGCCGATGACCGAGCCGCCGCCGGCGCGGTTGTCCACCACCACTGGCTGGCCCCAGCGCTCGGCGAGGCGCTGGCCCAGGGCACGGGCCAGGTTGTCGGTGAGGCCGCCCGCGGCATAAGGCACGATCAGCGTGGTCGGCCCCCCGGGAAACGGTGCGTTCTGGGCGGGGGCCGGCGTGGTCTGCGCCATCGCCGGCCATGCGGTCAACGCAGACGACGCGGCCAGCGCCGTGGCAGCCCTCAGCACAGTTGCAGCACCCCGCGCGAGGGCACCGCTTCCGATATGACCTGTCGGCAGGTCAGGGAAAAGGCCGAGGAAGGTGGAGAGCTCGAACTTCATGGGTCAGACTCCTGCGGGAAGGGCCGCGCGGGGGCGACGAGCCTTGCGCGGCCTGGCCTTCGCTGACAGCGCCGGCGGCGCTTCGGCGAGCAAGCCGTGCAGCGCCATATCCAGGAACTGCCGCATCACCTCGGCGACGCCGAGGCGGCCATCCGGCCGGTGCCAGTTCGTCATCTGGTTCAGGCCCGAAAGCAGAAAACAGCCCGCGATGGCGGGATCGATGGCGCGCACCTCGCCGCTGGCGATACCCTCCGAGATGCACTGCCGCAACAGGCTCTCGTAGCGGTCGCGCAGCGCGACCGCGGCCAGGTGCTGCCCTCTCCTGCCGCCTTCTCGGAAGGCCCGGGAGCCGGCGATCCACCGATCGCGCGCCAGGTCGAACACCTCCGCCGAGGATCTCATAAAGGCGCGGATGCGCGCCGTCGGCGAGTCCGCGGCCGCCACGGCGGCGGAGACGTCGTCCACCAGGGACTGCATCGAGTCCAGCACGACCCGCTCGTACAGCGCCTCCTTGTTCGGGAAGTAGTAGTAGAGCGCGGCCTTGGTAATGTCCGCGGCTTCCGAGATGTCCCGCATGGAGGTGCGCTCGTAGCCATCGCGCGCGAACAGGCGGCGCGCGATGGCCAGCAGCTGGTTCTCACGCGTGTCCGGCGCGCCGGACACGCCCGCGCGGGCGGGTGGCGATGAAGCGGTTCGGCGTTGGGACATGGCGATGCGAACGGGTCGGTGGAATGTGGATGACGTGCCTAGCTCAGCGGCCGGTGAAGACCGGCTTGCGCTTCTCGAAGAACGCGCGCTGCGCTTCCTTGGTGTCTTCGGTCTTCGACAGTGCCACTGTGTTGCCCTGCTCGTAGCGATAGGCGTCACGCGGCGGCATCGTCAGCGTCATGCGGGCCGCTTCCTTCGCCAAGCGCACCGCAATCGGGCTCTTGGAGGCGATCTCTCGTGCGATGCCCATCGCACAGGGCATCAGCTCTGCGGCCGGCAGGCACGCTTCCACCAGACCGAGCCGGTACAGCTCCTCTCCCGACACCTGCATGCCCGTGTAGAACATTCGTCGCGCGCGAGACTGGCTGAAGAACTTCTGCAGGAAGGTGACGCCGCCGGCGAGGCCGACGTTGATCTCGGGCATCGAGACATAGGCGTCCTCCGACGCGACCCAGATGTCCGATCCCATCACCAGGCCGAAGCCGGCGCCGAGCGCGGCGCCGTTGATGGCGGCGATCACCGGCTTGGAACATTCGACCACCGCGTAGTACGACTCGCGCACCAGCCGGTTGTGCCGGCCGTAGGCGCCCGGCGTGGCCGCCAGGTTGGGCCGCTCGCGGATGTCGGCGCCGGCAGAGAACAGCTTGCCACTGCCGGTTAGCACGATGGCGGCGACCTCGTCCATGTCGCTAAGCGTGTCGAACAGCTCCGTGATCTCGGCGCGCATCTCGGCGTTCTGGGCATTGACCGGAGGGCGGTTCAGTGTGACGACGGCGATGCCGTCCTCGATCGTCAGGGTGAGTGTCTTGAGGTCCATCATGCGTGTTCTCTTGGGTTGGGGTTGTGGGGGGCTTGGCGCACGGAGATCAGGGCATCCAGGCACACGCCCCCCTGGGGGTTGACGACAAAGGGGTTGATGTCGATGCCGGCCAGGTGGTCGGCATGGCGCACCGCGAATTCCGACAGCCGGCAGAGCGCGTCGGCTAGGGCTTGCGTGTCGTAGGCCGGGCCGCCGCGCCAGCCCTTCAGCAGGGCCGATGAACGCACCGCGTCGACCAACGACATCGCCTGCGCGGGCGTGAGCGGCGCGGAAGCGAAGGCTACGTCCTTGAACAGCTCGACGGCCGTGCCGCCGAGGCCGAACATGACCATCGGCCCGAACACCGGATCCATGTGGATGCCGATAATGGTCTCCACGCCGCCGCGCACCATCGGCGCGATCAGCACGCCGTCGATGCGGGCCTGCGGCGCACGCTCGGCCGCACGGGCCATCAGAGTGTCGTAGGCGGCAGCCACCGCGCCGGCGTCCGCCAGGCCCACGAGCACGCCGCCGACCTCGGTCTTGTGCGGGATGTCGGCGGAGACGATCTTCGCGACCACCGGGTAGCCCATGCCGTCCGCGGCAAGCAATGCCGACGCGGCGCTGGTGCAGGTCTGTTCGGGCAGCACGGGGATGCCGGCCGCGCCGAGCAGTGCCTTGGCCTCGGCCTCGGTCGCGGCCTGCGGCAGTGGCTGCGAGCCGCTGGCGGCGGGGCTGTCGCCGCGCATCTCGCGCCGCAGTCTTGCCATGCGCGCCGCTCCGGCGACCGCGCGCACCGCGCGGGACGGATCAGCGAAGACGGCGACGCCCGCGGCCTCCAGCCGCTCGGTCACGCCCTGCTCGGACAGCATGACCAGCACCAGCGGCCGGTCCGGATGCGACGCTCGTATCTCGATCATTCGTCGCTCCGTCGACTCGAAGCGAGATGGCGACAGACCGACATGGGCCAGATAGGCGAACAAGGTGCCGAAGGGCGAGCCGGGGAGCAGCATCGCATCGAGCACGCGCGCCACGCCGTCCGGCACCGAGGTCACCTGCGCGGTGGTGTCGTAGGGATTGGCCGGCACCGCGAAGGGCAGCAGCTCGTGCAGGGCGCCGGCCGATGCGCTTGCGAGCGGCGGCAGAGTCATGCCCAAGTCGGACGCGTCGTCCGCCATCAGGATGCCGATGCCGCCCGAGCCGGTCATGATGCCGATGCGCTCGTTGGCCGGCAGCTGGCCGGTGACGGCGCACAGGTGCGCGATGTCGAGCATCTCCTCGATCGATGCCGCGCGGTGGGCGCCGCATTCGGCGAACACGGCGTCGTAGATCGCATCGTTGCCCGCCAGCGAGCCGGTGTGCGTCGCGGCGGCGGCGGCGCCGACCTCGGTGCGGCCGATCTTCATGATCACCACCGGCTTGCCGGCGGCGGCGGCCTTGCACAGGGCCGCGCGCAGCCGGGCACCGTCCTTGCAGGCCTCCAGCGCGGCACAGATCACGCGCGTGTCGGCGTCGTCGGCCAGGTAGTCGATGCATTCGGCCACGTCCACGTCGGCCTCGTTGCCGGTCGCGATCACACGGCTCAGCCCGATCCCGCGCAAGGTCGCCATGCCGTAGGCGGCCGAGCCGAAGGCGCCGCTCTGGGTGGCCATGCCGATCACGCCCGGCTTGGGCCGCAGGCCATTGAGAGCGGTGGAGAAGGTCGCGTAGAACTTCGCCGACGGATTGAGCAGCCCCAGCGCATTGGGGCCGACCATGCGCATGCCCGCTTCGCGGCAGATGCGCACCAGCCGCGCCTGCAGCTCGGCCCCCGCCGCATCGGCCTCGGCGAATCCTGCGCTGAAGACCTGCACCACCTTCACGCCCTTGCGGGCGCAGTCCTGCAGCGCGGCCTCGACGCCCGGCACGGGCACCGCGACGATGGCATGGTCCACCGCGCCGGGCACGTCAGCCAGGCTGGCGAATGCGGGCAGGCCCTGGATCTCCGCGGCGCCGCTGCGGTTGATGGGGTACAACGCGCCGGCGAAGCCCGCCTCGACCATGAAGCGAAGCGGCCGCCCGCCGATGCGCTCGGGGTCGGACGACGCGCCGATGATCGCCACTGATGACGGGAAGAAGAGGGGATGGAGCGAATGCATGAGCGTATGCCTGATCAGAGGAATGCCTTGGTCACGCCGCCATCGATCAGCATCGATTCGCCGGTCATGAAGCCGCTCTCATCGCCGGCCAGGAACACGGCCGCATTCGCGATGTCCTCGACCTGGCCCAGGCGCCCCACCGGCGTGCGCGCGATGCGCTTGGCCATGCCAGCTTCGTCGACGTTGATGCTCACGCCCTCGGTCAAGATGGTGCCGGGCGCGATGGCGTTGACGCGGATCTTCTTCGGACCAAGTTCCACTGCCGAGGCGCGTGTCAGCCCCAGCACGCCAGCCTTGACGCCGCAATAGATCAGTCCGTTGGGCATGCCGAGGAAGGCTGCCGCCGAGGCGATGTTGATGATGGAGCCGCCGCGGCCCTTGGCCATCAAGCCGGCGGCGACCTGCGTGCCCCAGACCACCGACTTGAAACCGGTACCGACCATGCGATCGAGCATCTCGGGCGTGATCGCGTCGATCGGGCCGTAGCGCACCCAGATGGCGTTGTTGACCAGCACGTCGAGCCGGCCGTAGTCCCGCTCGAGCATGGCGACCGCCGACTCGAAGGTGGCGCGCTCGGCCACGTTGCCGGCACAGGCCACGGCCTGACCGCCGCGCTCGCGGATCGCCGCCGCGGCGCGATCGGCGTTGTCGGCCTTGATGTCGAGAACCGCGACGATCGCGCCTTCGGCGGCGAACCGTTCGCAGACGGCGCGCCCTATACCTTGTGCCCCGCCCGTCACGAGGGCGACCTTGCCTTCCATGCGTATTTCCATGCTTGCCTTCCGTGCTCTATTTGCAGAAAATTCTACCGGCCGGTTAGTAAGTTGGCATAGCCTTAAAGATCAGGAGATACCCTATGAACAGTCACGAGATGTACGCCAGCGTGGTCGAGTTGATGGACCGCGAGGCCATTCGCGAGTGCATGTTTCGCTATTGCCGCGGCATCGACCGCCAGGACGAGGCGTCCCTGCGCAGTGCCTATTGGCCGGACGCCACCGACCGCCACGGGCCCTATGAGGGCGGCGCTACGGGATTCATCGACTGGGCCTTGGAAAAACTGCGCACCCAGGGCGAGCGTTCGGTGCACAACGTCGCCAACCTGTCGATCACCCTGCGCGGCACGCAAGCCGCGGTGGAGACCTACTTCACGGCCCTGCAGCGCGACCGCGACGCGCAAGGCATTGCGCGCGAGGTGTTCCTCGCCGGCCGCTACCTCGACCGCTTCGAGAAGCGCGGCGAGGAGTGGCGCATCGCGCAGCGCACGGTGGTGTATGACTGGGTGCGGCCGCTGGGCACGCCCGAGGGCAGCGAGGCGGAGCGGTTCGGTCCGAGGCAGCCGACCGGTGGGGTGCGGGGCAACGATCCGGTCCATGCGCTACTGGCTACCACGCAGCAGCCCCGCAGTCAGGACGAGGCCGGGTCAGCGAGACATCCCTGAAGGAAACCGCCGTCCGGCGCCAGCACACGGCAGGGACGCGGCCCTCAGATCTTCGACGCCGCGCGGCGCCCGGCGGCCTTCGCGCCCTTGACCGCCCCTGGCCCCTTCATCCCAAGCAGGATGATGTCGAGATACTGCTCAATCACCTGCCTCGGTGTCAGCCGACCATCCAGCTTGATCCATCGGGTCATCTGATTGAGCGCGGACAGCAACAAGCGCCCCGCAGTCGCCGAGTCGACCTCGCGAAACTCGCCTGAAGCCACGCCTCGGGCAATGCAGGTGCGTAGCAGTTTCTCGAATCTGTCTCGGCGCCCGACCGCGGCTTCGCGTATCTGGGGACCCATACTCGACCAGAAGACATTGGAGCCCGCGATCCACGCGTCGGGCGCTTCAGCGAAGACGTCCGCAGCGGCGAGCATGAAGGCGCGGACCTGTTCGGTCGCCCCGTCGGCCCGCTCTACCGCGTCACTGACGCGATCAAGCAGGGCCTCGAGACTGTCCACAACGATCTGCTTGTAGAGCGCTTCCTTGTTAGGGAAGTGATAGTAGAGCGCCGCCTTTGTGATGTTGGCTTCCTCCGCGATGTCCCGCAGTGAGGTACCGGCGTAGCCATGGATGGCAAAAAGGCGTGAGGCGATCTCGATCAACTGCGTTGGGCGGTCCTCCACCGCGGCGCTACCGCTCGCCTTCGTCCGTGCTGCTCTGTCGGTTCTCATCTGTGCCTTCGTTGGTCGCCATGAATATACTTCACGGCCTTGCGGACGAAAGGTGATGAGGCACTCCTAATTGGGCAATCAAGGCGAGGCACAGCTCGGCGATGAAATGCGAGGTGTGCGTGCCAATAGGGTCGTTGGCCGGTCAGCGACACCGTGCATGGATTGATCGCCTCGACGCGGTCGAGCACGCAGGAGCCCGCTGGGGTCCCCCGCCGCTGACAGGAGTTCTCAAGCGCGCGCCAAGCACTTAAAGAGGTCGCGCGAGGGAGCTTACCTCCGCGGTGTGAGCGAGTCAGCCGCCCGGCGCGGCTGCAAACTGGCGCTCCCAGCTAACGCGCGTTGGCGAGCGGCAGGTATCGGGTTGCGTGAACCAGGCGGAGGTCCGTTGCGGTGCGAGCAAAGTCTGCTTTTCGGCGCCCGATCACACGATCTCTATGTCTCTTGGAGAGCGTCAAGCAGCATGGCCGGTTAAACGACATTCATCTTGGCCGGTTGGGCAGGGGTGAATGTCGTTTTATGAGGGGCTAGGCTTGTGGCTCCTTGGGCTGGTTGTCGTT
>NZ_JBPJZT010000034.1:0-27671 GCF_051216375.1 Variovorax glacialis
CCGCAGCGTCAGAGCCTCAAGCTCATCACGTTCGGTCTCACTCAGCACCAGTTGCGCCTTGGGTCGTCCGCTCATTGCAGCCTCGTCGAGTACACACGGTACACGACTGACCACGATGTTCGCCAATAGTTCAACGAACTTCTAACTCACGACACTAGAAAACCATAACCATATAATACATTTAGTCACACATCACCCGGATCTGCCCAGCGCCTTTATGAACTCCCTTCGCTCGATTGTTCTCGCAACTGTCGTCCTCCTGCCCGCTGTCACGACGGCCGAAACCGTGTCCGTGACTGGTGCCGGAGCGACGTTCCCAGCCGAGGTCTATTCGCAATGGGCTCAGCAATACGAACAGGAGACCGGAGTGAAGCTGACCTACGTGCCGAGCGGATCGTCAGCTGGCGTCAAGCAGATCGTCTCTCGTGCCGTTGACTTCGGCGCCACCGATGTACCGCTAAGCGAGGCAGAGCTTCAGAAGAATCAGCTGTTCCAGTTTCCCACGCTCGTCGGGGGTGTCGTCCCGGTCGTGAACCTCCCGGGTATTGCCACAGGCTTGCTGCGTCTGAGTCCGGAGGTTCTGACGCAGATATTCACGGGCGAGATTTCTCGCTGGAACGACAAGGCGATCGCAGCGCTTAACCCATCGCTTTCGCTGCCGGATCTGCGTATCACGCGAATCGTTCGCGCCGATGGTTCGGGGACGACCGAAGTTTTTGTGCGATACCTCAAGCAGGTCTCGCCGACTGTCGCCGGGTCCATTGAAAGCAAGGGCAACCTGGCGAGTTGGCCCGGTGCAATAGACGCAGTGGAGGGCTCCGGCAAAGTCGCACAAACCGTGAAATCAACGCCCGGAGCCATCAGCTACATTTCGTCCGATTACGTGCAGCGCGATCATCTGAGCGCGGTCAGCATGCGAAACAAGCGCGGGGAATGGATCGCACCCTCCATTGAAGCATTCAGCGCCGCAAGCCGCGCCGGCGCGCTCTTCAAAACCAGCTTGGAGGCAGCGCCACTGCTCGACATCGATGGACCCGGCGTATGGCCGATCGTGACGGCGACCTACATCCTCGTGCCGCGATCGCCGGCCTCGGTCGAACGTGCGGGCCGTACATTGAACTTTTTCTACCGGTCGTTCCTGCTAGGCGACAAAGCGGTTGCAGGCACGGGGTTCGCTCCGCTGCCGATTCTGGTCCAGGCTCGAATCGTTGGACTTCTGACAACCTTTCGCGCCGTCGACGGCCGCGCCATACCGGTACTCAGTCAAGCACATCCAGCCCGAACGCTTGCAATGCCTGGGGATTGAAAACGACGGCTTGTGCACTTTCCAGACTGTGACAGAGCGGAGTGCAGCACGAACGCCGACAACTGCTCGCGTGTCGGCGCGCGATAAAGCAGCCGATCTCGTCATACTTGCCTACCCCTTCCCCTAGACCAAGGAAAACTATGTCAGCAGGCGGTTTTCATGTACACGGCCCGCACGAGCACGAACTGGAGCACGCAGGTTCGAACCACGAGGCCCATTCAGCCCCCGCTTCCGGGGGGCCTGGTCGCAGAAGCATGACCAGCCAGATCGCCGTATGTACCGCTGTCATTGCCACAGTGGGGGCCATTTTCTCGTACATGGGAGGTCTGACTCAAGCCAACGCGGGGCTGTACAAGAACAACGCCGGCATGAAGAAAACCGAGGCGGCCAACCAATGGAACTACTTTCAGTCGAAGAGCACGAAGCAGGCACTTGCAGAGTTCGCCAGGGACACGTCGCCGGACGACCGAAAGCAAGGCTGGCAGGCGAAGGTTTCGCGCTACGAGCAAGAAAAAGCCGAGATCTTGCTTGTCGCGCAGAAGCTCGAGATCGACTCCAACGATTGGGATCAAAAATCCGAGGATCAAATGCACCAGCACCGTCGCTGGGCGCAGGCGACCACGGCGCTGCAGGTCTCGATCGCCTTGGCTGCCATGGCCCTGCTGACCAGGAGAAGGTGGCTGGAATGGGGCATGCTGGCCGTTGCCGGGGTCGGTTTGGTCGTTGGCGCTCTTGCAGCAATGCATATTTGACCAAGGCGCCGGGACGGTGTTGGCTGCCTGCCGATAGGCTCGTGTCTAAGGCAATAGCCGATTGTCGAGCGTGACCTACCAAATGCGCACCCGGAGTCGAGCCGGGTGGGGATGGCTTAACTGCCATCGTGACCCGTCGCTTTCCCGGGGTTCGGCGGCACCGCGTGCAGCAGGTAGTTCGGAAACAACACCATGTCGCCCAGGTCCGGCGCAGGACTGATCCACTTGTCAGCGCTGTAAGGCCCTCGCGCCGTCTGCGCGTGGTCGTTACGGAAGGCAAAGTCATTGCCTCCCGGCGACTTTATGAACACGGTGTTCGCCTTCGGTGCGCGGGGTCCAGGTGCAGCACGCCTGAGTCGGAAACTGTTGGCATGGTGACCCACATCTCCTTGACCGATCACCGGATCCGCTGATCCGCTGGCCGAACATCAATGCTCGGTCATCCGCCGGCATCGAGCACGGTGGTATCGCCAGGGCCCTGCTGGGGGTCGGCGCGTTGACGACTGCGGCTGGCGCGGAACCGGACTTCAACAAGCTCGAAGCGCCGCCGAGACGCAATCGAGCGCACCGGCCCAGCCGCAGGCGTGGACACCCTCGCATTCGTCTCCTTCGTTCCGCCCGCCGAAGCTTAGCCGGCGCTTACCCAGCGCGTTTCAGTTGGTTTCGTCACGGTCATGTCACTCGGTCCGGCGTAACCTTCCGTGACGCAAGGGGATCCCATGGATGTCGACATCTATCGAAGTATCACGAACACGGGAAAGTTCCTGGCCGTGCCGGCCGGTCTCTCTCCCGCTGCGATGCCTTTGCCCGACGCGGACCTGGCGAACCTCGCCGGCTTCAAATTGCGCCACCGCTTCAATCCGGAAGAGGCTTACAAGGGCGCCGACGCGGCAGACATTGCAAGGCAGATCGAGCGCAAAGGCTTTGCCGTCTTCTATGAGCCCTGAACGAGCCGCCACGACGCTTGGCTGATTGCGCCAGCGATACACCGTTTGGTTATGCACTTGACGGCGAGTTGTCTTATGTTGCGGCTAACTCGTTGCGGTTCGACCGCCTTTTTTTCTGGGAAGCAATCAACATGTCCCGTCACCTTTGCCAATTGAAGAATCTCTTTGACTCGGCATAGGCCCAGCGCCGCCCGTGCACCGAAGCAGAGGGTGACGCTGGCTTCCTGCGGCGCCACCAGGTCCCTTCGACGAACCTCGATTCGCTGCGCGTCAGGCCGAGGCCGCGCCCGAGCACGAAACGCCGCGCGGCACCATCGGCAATGCTTACGCCTGGGCCTGTCCGTTTCGCAAACTTTGCCACGTTTGAACTGAGTACCGGGTCCTATCGACCAAGTGGCGCTTGTCACACCGCTGCCACGCAAACGCCACACTATGTTCGGACAGTGCGCGCATGCGCACGATCTCCAGGGGAATCATCATGAAAGCGACGTTCAAATTCGCTGCCGCTGGCCTTCTGGCCGTAGCCTTTGCCCATGTTCCTGTCTTTGCCCAGGAAGCCGCCACTGGCGCCGGCGCCAGCTTCCCGGCGCCGCTTTATTCGAAGTGGGCCGCCGACTTCAACAAGGCCACCGGCGCCAAGATCAACTACCAGTCGGTCGGCTCGGGCGCCGGTATCAAGCAAATCGAGGCCAAGACGGTCGATTTCGGCGCTTCCGACATGCCGCTGTCGGATGACGATCTCATGGCCAAGGGCCTGATGCAGTTCCCGACCGTGATCGGCGGCGTGGTTCCTGTCATCAACATCCAGGGCATCAAGCCCGGCGAACTCAAGCTGAACGGCGCAGTGCTCGGCGACATCTACCTCGGCAAGATCACCAAGTGGAACGATCCGGCGATCAAGGCCCTCAACCCGTCGCTCGCGCTGCCTGACGCCGCCATCGCCACCGTGCGCCGCGCCGATGGCTCGGGCACGACTTTCCTGTTCACCAACTACCTGAGCAAGGCCAACCCCGAGTGGAAGACCAAGGTCGGCGACGGCACGGCCGTCAACTGGCCCAACGGCGCCGGCGGCAAGGGCAACGAGGGCGTCGCAGCCTTCGTGAACCGCCTGCCCAACTCGATCGGCTACGTCGAATACGCCTACGTCAAGCAGAACAAGATGACGTACGCCCTGATGCAGAACAAGGACGGCAGTTTCGTGGCGCCGGACGACTCGGCCTTCAAGGCCGCTGCCGCAGGTGCGGACTGGTCGAAGACCTTCTACCAGGTGCTGACCGACCAGCCGGGCAAGGAATCCTGGCCCATCACCGGCGCCACCTTCATCCTGATGCACAAGGTGCAGGACAAGCCGGCGCAGGCCACCACCGCGCTCAAGTTCTTCGACTGGGCCTACAAGACCGGCGACAAGACCGCAGGCGACCTCGACTACGTGCCGATGCCCGACAAGGTCAAGGGCGTGATCGCCACCTCCTGGGGCGAAATCAAGGACACGTCGGGCAAGCCGATCTCATTCAAATGATCAGTGTGCAGGGGCGCAAATGGCTTCAAGATGCGTCCTTATGTGGGCCGTAGGATCTGCGCAACCGTATAGCAACCCGGATGGAGGCTTCATGAGAATCCGTGCAAATTTTTTGACGATCGTCTTTGCAATGGTCTTGGCGTCAGTGACAACTCTCGCGTTGGCCGACCATGAGGATGACGACGATCGAGATGAAAGAGGAAGGGTAAGAGCACCCTATGCCATCGGACTGTGGGGCGATCTGCCGTATTCGGATGTGCAGGCGCTCACCGGCGTGCCCAACCTTATTGCCGATATGAACAGGCAAGAACTTGCCTTCACCGTTCACGACGGAGACCTGAAAGCTGGCAACGGGACGCCGGGCTCGGTCACGCCGACGACGTGCAGCGACGCCCTCTACGCCCAAGCGCTCGGCTTCTTCAACGCACTGAAAGCTCCTGCCATGCTAACGCCCGGGGACAACGACTGGACTGACTGCGATCGCCCGTCGAACGGCGGATTTTCTTCGCGAGAACGCCTTGACCACGAACGTCAAGTGTTGTTTGGTACGCCGTTTTCGCTCGGGCAGCGCCGGCTGCGCCAAGAGGTACAGACTGCGGCGCTCTGCCTTGGAGTGAAAGGTCCGACGCCCTGCGTCGAGAATCGACGCTGGACGTTTGGCGGCGTGACCTACATCACGCTCAATGTGCAAGGCTCCTGCAACAACCTTTGCGACACGGCGCCCGATCCCACGGAATGGACCGCGCGCAACCAGGCCAACATTGCATGGCTGAGGGAATCATTTCGCTTTGCGGCCGCGCGCCAGTCGGCTGCCGTCATGATCATTGCCCAGGCCAACCCGGGCTGGGATGCAAGCGATGCAACACGGGCGCCTTTACGCGACGCAAGAACGCTCGCCCAAACGGATGGTCAGCCCGATGGCTTTCAGGAGTACTTGCTTGCGTTGCGCGAGGAGACGATTGCCTTTCGGAAGCCAGTCGCCTACGTGCACGGCGACTCGCACTACTACCGTGTGGACAAGCCACTTCTCGACTCCCTCGGCCGGCGACTTGAGAACTTCACGCGAGTCGAGACGTTTGGCGACAACCAGGCGAACGGCACCAATGACGTGAATTGGCTCAAGGTCCATGTGGATGTTCGAGATCGCGAGGTCTTTGGATACCAGCCGCAGATCGTTCCTTCCAACCGAACGGCAGTGCCTGCCCCCTGAACGGCTGGAATTTTCTGGATCCTTCCCGCGTGAGCGCACCGCACCCTGCACGATCCGGACTTTCCGCGCCTTCCACCTGAAAGGGCTCTCAGAGCTGCTCGTGCAGGTCGTCATTCACCTGGCGCGTGAGAGAGGCTTGGTTGAGCTCGGCTCGATCGCGGCGCACGGCACGAAGGTCAGGCCAAAGCCAGCCGCCACAAGGCCAAGTCGCCAATTCTCGCTTTTCGGTGCGAGGCTGTAGTCGAGCGGCTAGCCCAACCCGGTTGCCATCGAAACTTCGCTCCGACCTCGAGATTCGATGCGGCAAAACGCGTGAAGAAATCCTCGAAGTCTCAAGGGTGTTTCAGCACGCCGGTGAGCTTGTCGTGCGCGCAAAATGGATTCGTCGTCGCGCCTTAAATGTCTCCCCCCTCCGGGCGCGACGGCCCTGGTCCTTCGGTGAGACTCATCGAAGGGCCTTTTTTGACTTTTGAAACGGGCGGGACGTATTACCGCAGCTGGCTGAGCCGCGCTGTGAGCAGCGCAACAAGATGAGTTGTTCGCGTCGCTTCAGGCGCTGGAGAGCCTCGGCAATGACCGCAAGTTGCACATCGCGCCGCTTATCTCAGCGGTAGGGTCCAACTCCCTCATCGGCCTCGCAGGCCTGCCGGCTCGATTGAGCAGCGCATCGGGCGCGCTCATTTGCTGAGAGCCTTCACCCGGCTGCAGAGCGCCGCCGCGCGGCGGGTCGGCGGGTCGGCGGGTCGAGCTTCGAGCTCCTGAAGCAACGGAACGACGGTCGCTCCCGTGTTCCCGTCGGCGATGTCTATCGCCGCGAGACCGGCGTTGGACAGGATCGCGCCAAGCACGTTGCCCCGCTCGTTGACGTCCGTCCCGCGCGCGCGAGAGAGGGACTGGTCCTAGGTTCCTGCGCCTGATCCAGCGCAAGACGAGCGCAAGACGCCCAAGCACCTGCAGTTGCACCTGATCGTGGACAACTGGGGCACGCACACGCATCCCGACGTGCAGGCGTGGCTGGCCCGGCACCCGCGGTTCGTCATGCACTTCAAGCCCACCAGCGCGTCGTGGCTGAACATGGTCGAGCGCTTCTTCCGCGACATCTCGGAGAACCGCATCCGGCGCGACAGCTTCACCAGCGTGCCTGAACTGGAACTGGCGATCGATCTATGCGTGGCCCACCACAACGCCAACCCCAAGCCCTTCATCTGGACGCCAGCGCAATCGACGTCCTGGCAAGGTCAAGCGAGCCAAGGCCGTGCTGGCACGGAGCACAAGATAAGTACATATCTGAGTGGGCGACCAGGGCGGCAAGGCGCGAGCCGACACGCCGGAGAGCAACGCGCGACGCCTTTTCATTGAATGACCTCGTCCGCCCTCAACAGCAGCGCCTGCGGGATGGTGAGGCCGAGCGCCCGCGCGGTTTTCCGATTGACGGCCAGCTCGAACTTTGACGGCCGCTCGATGGCCAGGTCGCCGGGTCGGGCGCCCTTGAGAACCCTGACCACGAAGCTCCCGGCCCGCGGATAGAAGTCCTCGTAGTTCACGCCGTACGACAACAGGCCGCCGGCTTCCGCAAACCAGCGGAACGGTGCAATCGCCGGCAGCCGTTTGGCGGCCGCAAAATCGGCGATCAGCTTGTTGGTCGCCACCCGGCTCAGATCGGGTGACCCTAGAACGACGATGGCATTGATTCCCGCGCCGACACCGGCCCGGAGCGCAGCATCGATGCCGTCGGAGCCGCTGACTTCCATAACCTGAGCTTCGATGCCGAAGCCCTGCGCCGCCGCTTCGGCGGCGACCCGTTGCGCCGAGCCGGTAGTCGAGTCCCACAACAGGCCCGTGCGGCGAATTCCTGGTGCGACAGTTTGAAGCAGCTCGAGCCACTTGCCCGCCATGCCTGGAATGTCGAGAAACATGCCGGTGACGTTGCCACCCGGCCGCGCGAGGGTGCGTGCCCATCCGGCCTGAATGGGATCGCTTTCCAGATCCAGGGCCACGATCGGCATCACGCGAGTCGCCTGCGCTGCCGCCGTGAGTGCAGCCGGACCTATGGCGTAGATCACGTCGACCTTGAGGCTTACGAGTTCGGCTGCGAGGCCCGGGAAGTCCGCCGGTCTTCCGGCCGCGAAGCGGAACTCGAACGCGAAGTCCCTGCCTTCGACGTACTCGAGTTCGCGCAGACCCTTCACCAGGGCGGCCACCGTCCTGCCGCGAGCATCCGCGTTGGGGGTCAGGACACCCAACACGGGAAGGCGCCGCGTCGGCTGCGCACTGGCGATGATGGAAGAGCCCACCAGCCCGATGGCCAGAGCGTTCGCGAAGTCGCGACGATCGATTATCGAATCACACTGTCGGCGTCGATCAGTCATCGAATCACCTCGTTTGCACGCCGATTCTAGCTGTCGGGCTTTCCCGCCTACCCCGAGTGAGCAGTGGCTCGGACAATCGCGCCATTTTTATCAGACACCCCCACCGCATGAGCCCGCGGTTGCTTTCGCTGCGTACCCGCTGTTACGGGGTGCGCTGACAAAGGCAGGGTAGGGCCCGTTGCTGCCTATTGAGACTTGGAAAACCTGACCTTCGTGTACTTCGCTCAAAGCCCAGAGGACATAGCGCCCGTTACTCTTAGCGGACGTTGATCGATCACGATCGGCCAATTGAGGTGCTGCGAGCGCCCCGCATGGTCTGACAAAATTTGGTCGACAACGCGTCGCATACTCGCGCGGACGGTGCAACCAAGATCGCAAGGAGAGACGGCCATGATGTGCCCTCACTGCCAGCACGACAACCCCGAAGGGGCAAGGTTCTGCAACGACTGTGCGCAGCCGCTCCTGTCGCGGATAGACGTGCCGATGCATGCTGCATTGCCGGGTGTCGCGATCCCGAAGCATCTGGCCGAAAAGATTGTCAGCTCCCAACTCGCACTGCAAGGCGAGCGAAAGCAAATCAGCGTGCTCTTCGCCGACATGAAGGGTTCGATGGAACTGCTTGCCGGGCGTGACCCTGAGGAGGCTCGCAAGATCCTCGACCCGATGCTCGAGCAAATGATGGAAGCGGTCCACTACTACGAGGGCACGGTCAACCAGGTGATGGGTGACGGCATCATGGCACTGTTCGGTGCGCCAATCGCCCATGAAGATCACGCCGTGCGCGCATGCTGCGCGGCGCTTCGAATGCAAGCGACTGTGGCACGCCATAGCGAAGAGTTGCGACGCGCCGGCGCCACGCCGGTTGAGATCCGCGTCGGCGTCAACTCCGGTGAAGTTGTCGTTCGCTCGATCAGCAGCGACTTGCATATGGACTACACGGCGGTTGGACAGACCACGCATCTTGCCGCTCGCATGGAACAGATGGCGAGCGCGAGCGCGAGCTCGATCCTGATCACCGCCGAGACGCTGCGCCTTGCGCAGGGGACCATGCTGGCCAATCCGTTGGGGCCGATCGTCGTCGCGGGTCTGCGCGAGCCGGTGAATGCGTACGAACTGATCGGTGTCGGCCCGGCGCGCAGTCGGCTACAGGCCGCAGCAGCCCGAGGGTTGGGCAAATTCGTAGGCCGCGATCGCGAAATGGGTGCGCTGGCGAGTGCCATCGATCTTGCGGCGCGGGGCCAAGGGCAATTCGTCACAGTCTTCGGCGAGGCAGGGGTCGGCAAGTCACGTCTCCTGCACGAGTTCGTTCACGGTAGGCGTACCTTGGGCTGGCTGGTCCTCGAGACTGGCTGCGTTTCTTATGGCAGGACGAAGGGTTACCTGCCCATCGTCGGCGTCCTCAAAACCTACTTCGCCATTGAGGAACGTGACGACGCGCGCAGAGTCCGGGACCGAGTCGCCGGCAAGCTGCTGTCGCTCGATCGCTCGCTCGAGCCGACGCTGCCTGCCCTGTGGGCGCTCTTGGACGTGCTGCCTGAAGAGGACCCCTGGCAGCGCCTCGACCCGGGGCAGCGGCGGCAGGCCATCGTCGACGCGCTGAAGCGGCTCGTACTGCGCGAGTGCCAGGTGCAGCCCGTCGTGTTGGTGTTCGAAGACTTGCATTGGGTCGACACGGAGAGTCGGGCGGTGCTCGACACGCTGGTCGAGGCCCTGCCTGCTGCGAAACTGTTGTTGCTTGTGAGCTGCCGGCCCGAGGCCGGGCATCCGCGGGGCCAGAAGACCCACTACCAGCAATTGCACCTCGATCCACTGCCGCGCGGATCCGCCGAGGAGCTGCTCGACGCGCTGTTGGGCCGGGCGAGCGATCTACACGATCTGCGGCAGCACCTCATCGAGCGTACCGAAGGCAACCCGTTTTTTATCGAGGAATCGGTATCCGCGCTGGCCGAAACCGGGGCGCTTGCCGGTGACCAGGGCGCTTATCGATTGGGCCGAGCGGTGGAAGCGTCCAAGGTACCCGCGACCGTTCAATCGATTCTAGCGGCGCGCATCGATCGTCTTGCGCCCGATGACAAGCAGCTGCTGCAAGCTGCTGCCGTGGTCGGCAAGGACATTCCGTTCGCCTTGTTGCGATCGATCGCCGGGGTCGCGGAGGATGTGCTGCGAGCGACGCTTGCACGCCTGCAGGCGGCCGAGTTTCTCTACGAGGCGGCGCTATTCCCCGATCTCGAGTACACGTTCAAACATGCGCTGACGCATGAGGTCAGCTATGCGAGCTTGCTCGGCGAACGGAGGCGCGAGCTGCACGCTCGAGTCGTCGCTGCAATCGAAGCGCTCTATCGCGATCGAATCGGTGAGCATGCCGAATGGCTGGCCCATCACGCTCTGCGCGGTGGGCTGAAGGGCAAAGCCATCTCGTACCTGAACGATGCGGGCACCAAGGCCGTCATGCGCTCGGCCCATCGCGAAGCGATCGGGTTCTTCGAAGAGGCCTTGGCCCTGGTGGCGGGTCTGCCTGAATCGCGCGAGACGCTTGCCAGCGCCATCGAGTCGCTCACGGGCCTCGGGCCCGCGCTGATGGCGATCAATGGCGGTTGGGACCGGGACGCCGAGGCCTGCTATGCGAAGGCGCTTGATCTCTGCGATCGACTGGGCGAGACCTCGCGCCGGTTTCCAGTGCTGTTCGGACTCTGGGGCTGTCACTACAGTCGCGGCGAGCACGAGCGTGCGAGGGAATTGGCAGTCGGGCTTCTGCGCGTGGCCGGCGAAGACGACGAGTACATGCGGCTTGAGGCCCGACATTCACTGTGGTCGACGGCTATCGCAGTGGGGCGGCCGACGGAGGCCCTGCCTCATTTGGAGCAGGGTCACCTCCTCTATCGTCAGTACGAACGCTCGGCATGGTGGATCTACGGCACTCACGACCCTGGGGTTTGCTGCCACCAGATGGGGGCCATCGGCGCGTGGCTACTCGGGAACTTCGGCCAGGCGCGCGACAACGCCGTGCGCGGATTGCAGTTGGCCAAGCAGGTGCGTCATCCAGGCACGACCGTTCTTGCGAACCAGCTCGCCGCCGTCGTCTATTACCACCTTGGCGACCGCGGTGCAGCGAAGCTGCACGCCAAGGCGGCCTCGAGCCTCGGGCGCGCTCATGGCGTGATGGGCTGGCCCGAGCATGCCTCGATCATTCTCGCGCGGCTGCTGGTGGAGGAGGGATGCATCGACGAAGCAATTCACATCGCCGAGGAAAACCTACCGGCCTCATTGCGTGCAGGCTGGCCCTGGAGCGCCAGCATCAGCTTCGGCCTCGTTGCCGACATCTACGGACGGGCGGGGCAGCCCGCCAAGGGGCTCGACATGCTGCGGTCGCTTGAACCGAAACACTTCGAGGGGCTTTACGGACCGGAGCTGCACCGTCTTTACGGCAACCTGCTGTTGGCCCGGTCGCCGCAGGCAACGGATGAAGCCGAAAGGCGCTTGCGCGAGGCTGCCGCGCTGGCCCGCGAACGCCAGATGAAGTCGCTCGAGCTTCGCGCAGCGATGAGCCTTGCGTACCTCCTTGCGCCTCGCGATCGCCGCGCGGCGCGCGCCGCGCTGTCGGTGGTCGATGACTTCAGAGAAGGCTCTGAAGCCGCCGACCTTCGTACCGCAAGGGCATTGCGAGGCTGGCTCGGATGAACGTCCGCTCTTCCAAAAATCCACCGACTGCTCTGTCGATAGCGGCGCCGAGAGGCCGCTATCAGGGAACGGCATGGTCTGATGGGTATTGGCCCGCATTCTGCCGCCGCGCACCGGCGTTAGCGGGCCCGAAGCCGTCCACCACCGCAGGAAGAAGCAAGGCCTGCAGGCGAGCCAGCGCTCGCCGTCCGCGGACAAGCCGCCGCCCGGCACGATGCCATGCATGGGGGGTGCGCCAGCGCCGATCCCCATGTGTGCAGCAGCGTCGCACCGGGTAAGAAACGAGTCCTTGCAGCATCCAAAGGTTCAGGGCCGGGCCAATTGACCGTTCGTGCACTTCCGGGAATGGGCCGTATTGGTCGGTGCCGCGTCGGCCCACCCCAACCCCGACGCCATGACAGTCCCTGAACGGTTCACACCACGAGACCATCATGCAGCACACGTCCCGCGACCCCATCGGACGCAGGGCGAGTGCTGCCGATGCCCACTCGCCAGACGCGCGGCGGCTCTTTGAGTGGTGAAGTTGTGCTCGCTCACAATTTTCGTCTCGGGTGGCCTCGAAGCCGATTCGCCGCATTCGGCTAGGCACGCCAACCTGCGAAGGCAGCGGAATTCCTTGAGGAATATCGGCGCAGAATCAACCAGCTGGAACTGTGCCGATTTACGCAGATCAGTTTCAAAACCAGCTACAGCAATCTCCGCGATCTAAATGCGGCCTTGCCTGACGGGGCCGCGCACTAGCGCAAGGAGCCGAAGCACATGCCGGACACACGCGCACTCCCTGCATCTCCGCAGAGCACTGCGATCCTGCGGTGCACACTCCTGCGTGTGGACAAGGCTGGGAAATGATCTGCCGACGAAGTTTCGTGATTGCTTGGGCAACCGTGCTCGCCTCCAACGCTGCGTTGCAGGCGCAGACGGCCACGGGCCTGCGACGCGTGGCCGTTCTCGCGCCTAGCACGCGCGCCAACGAGGACATCACCTTGAAGCCCTTTTTCGACCAGATGCGCGAACTCGGCTGGATCGAAGGGCAGAACATTGCTTTCGACCGGGTCTATGCCGACGATCGCCATCAGGACCTGTCGCGGCTTGCCACCGAACTGGTGGTACGAATGCCAGAACTGATCTATGCGCCACCGCAAATCGCAGCCATGGCTGCGAGGCAAGCGACGCGCACGATCCCCATCGTGTTTGCAACAGGCACTGACCCTGTCGGCGCCGGTTTGGTAGCCAGCCTGGCGCATCCTGGCGGCAACGTGACGGGCGTCGTCAGCGTCATCGATTCGCTGGCGCTCAAGCGACTCGAAGTGCTGCGCGAGATGCTTCCCAACGCCAAGCGCATCGGGCTTTTGGGCGACCCGAAGGATCCGCGTTTGAACTTCGACCGCAGCGCGCTTGCGTCCCTCCCACTTGCGCTTGGCCTGACGGTCGTCGTCGCTGAAGCATCGAATCCGGTGGAACTCGATGCTGCGGTGGCCAAGTTGCTTGGGCAAGAAGTCGATGTCATCGTCGGGGCGACGACGATCACCAGCAATCTTCGCGGGCGGCTGATCGAGCTTGCCAATCGAAAGCGCGTGCCAGTGGTCGGCGGCATCGCCGCCATGGCCGAGGCAGGCTGCCTGTTTTCCTATGGCGCGCCACTCGTTGATCAAATTCGCCGCTCGGCCCATTTGGTGGACAAGGTGCTCAAAGGGGGGATCCCGGCCGAGATTGCGGTCGAGCAGTCGACTCGTTTGAACTGGTGATCAAAATGAAGGCGGCGAAGGCGATGGACATCACCGTTGCACCGTCGCTGCTGCTCCGCGCCGACAGGGTGATCCAATAAAGCGAGGAATCATTCTTTAGTCTGGCGCGCCGGCTCTCCGAGAGCGGCATGTTGGAGATGCACACGAAGCGGCTGGAAGGAAAGAAGGCCAAGACGGCTCTGTTGGCTTGTCCCGCAGCGCGCAGTCGGTCGAGATTGAACTGAACCTTGCCAATGTGATGCAACAGCTCGACGCCGGCGATCGTCACGGCCGCGCGGTCGAAGACCTGAAGCCAAGCATGGGCTTGATGCGCAACTTCACGCCTCGATGGTCCTGCTCGACCATTTTGTCAAAATATCGAGACGATCGCAGTCGAGTGTCTTTGTAGCGAGAGTTCTGCTCGGGAAGCAATGCCCAGCTCTCGGCCGAGGTGGCTGAGCAGAGCGGGGCGCACGATCCGCACGCTGTTCAGCGGCGGTCCGGTCATGCGGGCGAAGCCGATGTGCAGCGCCAAACCCAGCTTGAGGCCGCCACTGCGCCTGCGCCCGATTAATTCGAGTTCGGCGCGACTAAAGCTAAAGAACACCTGCAGTTCGAACTCGCTGATCTCGCTGGGCATGTCGCGCAGGCCCAGTTAGGACGTCCGCCAACCGTGCATCGCTGCGCTCCTTTGCTGTTCAGGCGCCGCAGACGATACGCCGCAGAAGCGAATAGCAACGCTCGCGAAATCAAAGACTTAGCCGAACGACCCCGCGCCGTTGCTGCAGATGCGAACCGTCAGCTTTGACACCGAAAACAAATCGACCCCTATCTCGGTGACCTCAGCGGCGGGCAGATGTTGGGATGTTGGGGCGCATCGTGAGGGAGAGCCTTGCGCTCGGTTCGGCCCCGGGCACGGCGTTCTACGATTTCGGCCAGCCCGAAGAGACGGTCCGCCTCAAGCAGGCGTTCCGCGACGGTCTTGACGCGGTGCCGGCCGACGAAGCCACGGTTAGCGCCATCGTCGAGGAGGCGAGGTTCGCCTTTGAAAGACACCGCCGCCTCTTCGACGAGCTCGCCGTCAGCGCGCTCAGTTGCTGAAGGCCTTCACGCGACTGTAGAGCGCCGCCGCCCGGCGGGTCGAGGCCTCGAGCTCCTGGAGCAAGGGAACGACGGTGGCGCCCATGTTCCCGTCGGCGATGTCCATCGCCGCAAGGCCGGCGTTGGACAGGATCGCGCCGATCACATCGCCCCGCTCGTTGATGCCCGTCCCGCGCGCGCGCCAGGGACTGGTCGCGCTCGGCCTGCGAGAGCGACTGCTCCAGCTGCCGCCGCGCTTCTGCGGCGCGCTGGCTGTTCGTGAGGTCCGTGACGATCAGGAAGTACCCCAGCAGAGAGCCGTCGCGTGCCGGCACCGGCTCCGCGCGCAGGGCCGCGGGCACGCTCGCTCCGGCCCCGAGGTCCAGCGAAAGCTCGCCGCGCCAGGGCTGGCGGTCCTGGGCGACGGCTTCGAGGATCTTGCGCACACGATCCGGCTCCGTGAACAGCTGCGACGTGTCGCCGAGCGGCGCATCCTGGCCGGCGTCGCGCCGGATCAACTGGAAGAAGCAGCGGTTGGCGAAGAGCGCCTTTCCCGCGGCGTCGACGATCATGACCGGCTCGTTCGAGTTCGACACGTTGGCGCGGATCTGCGCGAGCTGGTGCTCCGCGATCAGCAGCCGCACAGCATTGACCTGCACGATGATGTCGATGAGCGCGGCGCCGAAGGCGCGTGCCATCGCGAGCTCGGCCACGGACCAGGGCAGCGCCGTGCCGCGCACGATCTCCGACCAGGCCGCGAACGAACGCCGAGGGGAGAGCTTCAGCGGATCGTTGTCGACGACCGGCTTGGTGGGATCGCCGGCCCAGGTCACCGTGAGCAGCTGCTCCTTGCGGAACCACATCAGGTAGTCCGGGCGCGTGGTCGACAGCCGGGCCGCCACCACGCCGCTCGCGCTCGCCGTGAGCGAATCGAACGAAGGATTGGCGCGCTCGACCGAGGCGCAGCTGAAGAGGTCGTCGAACGCCTGGGCGTCGATCCACCGCATGAGCTCGCGCAACTCGGCCGCCGTGGGCGTTTCACCGGCGGTCAGCACCTCGCCCTCGTAGAACAGGGCGGCTCCCGTGGCATCGAGCGGCTGCAGCAGGGTGCGCGGATTCCGGAACAACGCCACGCGCCAGTCGCCCTCGGTGGACGTGGCCTCGACCAGCCGCTGCTCGAGGCGGCGAACCTGGATCGCGACCTGCGCGTAGGCATAGTTCTCGATCGCGGCAATGCGCGTCGAGATGACCTCGGCCAGCAGGTCCGCGGCCGCGCGCACCGCGAAGCGCATGTTGCGCGGCGAATAGTGGTGGCAGGCGATGAGTCCCCAGAGCCGGCCTTCGCGCACCAGCGAAACGACCAGCGTGGCGGTGACCCCCATGTTCTTCAGGTACTGCAGGTGCAGGGGCGACATGCTGCGAAGGTGGCACAGCGACATGTCGAGTTCCTCGTCGGTGCCGGGCACGTTGCGGCACGAGCGGCGACGCCTCGTAGTGCACGTCGACCAGCACCCGCAGGCGGGTGCGCAGGTAGAGCTCTCGGGCGCGCTGCGGAATGTCGGAGGCCGGATAGTGATGGCCCAGCAGAGATTCCAGCCGCGGGTCGCGCGCCTCGGCAATGATCTTGCCGTGGCCGTCGGGGTCGAACTTGTAGACCATCACGCGGTCGTAGCCGAACATGTCGCGGCAGCTCTTGACCACCGAGTCCGCAAGCGCGCCGATGGTCGAGGTGTCGCTGATGCGCTGCACGGCTTCGCCGAGCAGTTCGAGCAGCCGGGCGCTGGGGATGTCGACGGTCTCGACGCCCGTCGCCTCGCCCACAGGCTCGATCTCGACCAGCAAGTGATTGCCGCCGACGCGATGCAACGTCCCCTCGAACTCCAGCAGGACGCCGTGCGTCTCCACCCGGCAGCGCAGCGCTTCCGGATCGGCGAGCGTCCCTTGCGACGCGATGCGTCGAATGGCGCGTTCGATGTCTCCACCCAGCACCGACAGGGATTGCCCGAGCAGGTCGTGCACCCGCTGGCCGAGCAGGCGCGACGCGTTGTCGCTGGCCTGGACGATGCGAAGCGTGGGTTCGTCCAGCGTCAGCAGAACCCCGTGCGGCCGCACCGAGCCGGCGAGATGAATCAGCTCACGCTCGCAGTTGGTGAGGTCCGCCGTGCCGAATGCGGGGCTCCCGGTCACTCGCCCTCTCCCCGGTGAGGCTTCGCTCCCGGCCCGTTGCCGCGCCGGCGCAGCCGGTGCAGGTCCGCAGGGCTGATGCCCAGGAGGGCGGCGATCTTGGCGCGCGTGTCGCCGCTCACCGTATCATCGCCGGCCGACCCATTCGTAGGCCAGGGGCGCCAGAGGATCGCCCTCGCCCTGTGCGACGTTGCGGATCACGCCGGATTGCTCGACGATCACGGTGATGTCGCCGGACAGCGAGACAAAATCCATGCGAGTTCAGGAGCCCGGGCTGCGAAGTCCGGTAGATCGCCTGCGCGAAGGGTCACGTTGCGGCTCCTGAGGGACACAAGGACATTCTAGGCACGGACTGGCGCCGGGGTCTCCACCGAACAGATGTCGCGCAGGTCGAATCCCCCGCCGCCGCCGCAGTGCCCGGCTGCCGCTTTTCGGCGCTTGAGAGGGCAGGAATGAGAAGCAATGAAGAGCTAGCGATTTGATCGATCTGATATTCATTTTTCGGGCTTCAAGGCCGCGGAAGTCGCCGGCTGAGTCATCTACTCGTGGCGCCCAGCCTTGATTGGCCGCCCGACGGCCAGCCCTCCAGCCCGCGCGATGGGTGCGACAGATCCGGATGCTCTGGATGCCGCTTGCCGAAGTTGGGTAGGGGGCTCCGCCTGGATGCCATGCGTTGCATCAGCGTGCCTACGCGCGGACGGCCCATTGCCCGCAGTAGAAGATCTCCGAACGGTTCAAGGCGTTCAAGGTGCCCGATGGAACCGCGACAGCGAGTCTAGGGGCGCCGGCCCTCAGAGCGCCGCCGCGATGGCACGCGCGAGAAAATCGTAGACCGCGCGAATGCGCCGGTTGCTGCGGATTTCGCGATGTACCACCAGCCACACCGGGAGCGGCGGGATGTCGAGCATCGGCAGCACCGGCTCGACCTCCGGGTCCAAGCGCAGCATGTAGTTGGCGACAAACCCGATCCCGAGCCCGGCACGCACGGCTTGCCAATAGGCGTTGAGATCGTCGCTGCGGAAGGCGAACTTCTCGCGCGCAAAAGGGAGACCCATCGCCTCGAAGCCACGTAGGATGCTGTCATCACGATCCAGCCCCACGAGCTCGTGCCCCGCCAAGTCGCCCGGCTGGCGCGGAACGCCGCGCCGCCGCAAGTAGTCGCGGTGCGCGCAGGCGCTGAAGCTTACTTTGCCCACCCGCTTGATCACCAGCGAGGCCTGATCCGGCTGGACCATCCGCACGGCGATGTCGGCTTCGCGGCGCAGCAGGTTTGTCACACTGTTGCTCGACACCAGTTCGACCTGCACGGTCGGCAGCGCCTGACGCATCCGCGCGATAAGAGGTGGCATCAGGTTCACCGCTATAGGCTGGCTTGCGCTGACGCGGACCGTGCCCGAGGTGAGCGCGTCGGCGCCTGAGACGCTGCGGGTGAGTGCGTTCGCCGCAACTTCCATCGCACGGGCGTCGCCGGCCAGCTGCAGAGCCATCGGCATGGGCAGCAGCCCGCGGCCGGTGCGTTCGAACAGCACCGTGCCGAGTTGCGATTCGAGCTCGGCGATATGGCGGCCTATCGTCGGCTGGCTTGAGCCGAGCGCACGGGCGGCGCTGAGCAAGCTCCCGTACTCGAGCGCTGCGAGGAATGAGCGCACCAGGCGCCAGTCGAAATCAGGTTGCATCTGGAACGACGCTATTCATAAACGCATATCTGCTATTGGAACCTAGGCAATTGTGATGAACGGCCGCACTTCTGACAATGGTGCCATCCCCCAACCTTCGAGCCTTTAAGGAGCCTCCCATGATCCAGCGCCGCAGCTTCGTTCGTCTACTCGGCGGCGGTGTGGTGGCCGCCGCCGGTGCCGGCTCCCTGGCCGTGTGGTCGATGTCGCCCAAATTCCCTGCCGAGGCAGTTGAAATCTGGCGCGGCCCTGGCAGCGAATCCGACGTGCGAAAGCGCGCGATCGCATATGCAGTGACCGCACCCAATCCGCACAACCGCCAACCCTGGATGCTCGATCTCCGCGCGCCCGACACGATCACGCTCTATTGCGACGCGGAGCGCCTGCTTCCGGAAACCGATCCCTTCGGCCGCCAGATCCTGATCGGTCACGGTGCCTTTCTTGAACTGTTGGTGATGGCATTGGCCGAGCAGAACGTGCTGGCGGAGGTCACGCTCTGGCCCGAGGGCGAGCTACCGCGCACGCTCGCTCAATGGTCGGCGAAGCCGATCGCGCGTCTCGGGCTCGCGCCCGGTGCGAAGCGAGATCCGTTGTTCGCGCAGGTGCTGGCGCGACACACGCCCAAGATGCGCTTCGACACCACACGTCCCGTCTCTGCACAGACGCTGCAGGAGGTGGTTGCAGCCGGCGCCGCACCCGGCGTGACCGCAGGCGGCACTGTGGATATGGCGCGCGTGCAGCCCCTTCGCGCGCTATGCCTGGACGCGGCCCGCGTGGAGTTGCTGACGCCCGCTACGGCAATGGAAAGCCTGCGCCTTATGCGCGTGGGGCCGGAGGAGATCCTGCGCCACCGGGACGGTATCTCAATCAACGGTCGCGCGGCGCGCGTCTTTTCTGCATTGGGGCAGTTCGACCGCGGCCAGCCGCCGACAGTGGATAGCCCGGCCTTCAGACAGGCGTTGCAATTGTTCGACGACTACAGCAATACGGCGATGGGTTTTGTCTGGCTGGGTACCGCTCGCAACGGGCGCAGCGACCAGATCGAGGCCGGTCGCGCCTATGTGCGCCAGCAATTGCGGGCCACCGCTCTCGGGCTCGGCGTGCATCCGATGAGCCAGGCCCTGCAGGAGTTCCCGGAGATGGCGATTCAATACGCGGCGGCTCACCGGGCGCTGCTGGACGTTGCGGCGCCGCGTGGCGCAGATGACCCGACACTGCAAATGATGTGTCGAATCGGATATCCGGTCGCTCCGGCGCCAGCCACGCCGCGCCGCCCGCTCGCGCAGTTCGTCTCCGGCGCCGCGGCCACCTGAACTGTCGGCCGGAATTCCCACCGCACCATTTGGCATAGTTCTGTAAGTCGGCGTGCATTTGTTCGCAGCTTTCGCAGGTCGCACGACGCTTGTCCGCTCGAACAACCAGATTACCGCAATCGCCATGGCAATGCCGAGCCGCACTAAGCGGCGATCCTCACTGAGCCGGCTGCGGCGTCGACGGAAAGTGACCCGACCCGCCGATACCCAGCTCTACGAGCCGACTCAGCCACCGGAGGTCGCCGGTCGCGCCGACTTCCGCATGACAACCGCGGGTGACCTTTCTCGACAAGAATTGCAGCGCCGCGTCGGCCTGATCGTGCGCGTCAACACGAACGCCATAAGTGGCGCGTCGCCTTCAAACTGCGCCGACATCTCGTCGACGTCGGATCCAGGAGGGCGCGAGCAACAGTGCTCTTCAGACGATAACGACCCGGCTGTCGATCGCCACCAGTTGATGTGGCGCAGAGCGTGTCGGCGCAGTTGTCGGCGGTGTGCGCGCTTCAGGCGTCGTCGCAGGCCGCTGCGCAAAATCAGCGACGGGTGCCGAATTCACATGGTGCTGCTTGACCGTCCGTGTACGCTCTGCGCCTTGCCGCCATTCCGCTACCCCTTAGCGCGGCGCACTGCCTGCGGTCGGATGCAAAATGCTTGAAGTTGCTCGAGGCGGCCGGGCATTGGACAGGGTGCCTTTTCTTCGTGGTCATGACTGATTCTCCCGCCCGAGCCGGCGCGTGGTTGGCATGATCGGGCCCGCAATCATCGCAGCGACATGCAATACTCTCAAGGCTATGACCGTACCCCGGACCGTCCACCGCGAAATCGCAGCGCTGCGGCTGGCCTGCGCCGACGCCGCTTCTCTCAGCCCAGGGGCTGCGGCGATGGCAAGCGCCTATGTAGTCGCTTTGCCAATGCCGTTGGGATGGCGGGCGAAGGTGCAACAAGCGCTCGACAAGCGCAGCGGGAACGGTACTGCCCTACGGCACGAGGAACTGCATGCCAAGTACGGCGGGCCTGGTGCTTGGCACCCTTGCACATACCGCGACGGCACTGCAGCGGAGGTGCGGCAATGGCTGGCTGATCTGCAGGAGCGGGCAGCGCCGTACTTGGGCACCCCCCTTGACCTTCCGCTGATGCGACGCACCGTGGACCGGGCGCAGGTGTTTCTTCTTCCCTCTGACATGTAACTATTACAACGTCAGAGCAAAAAAATGACACGCGCCAGATAGCCCTTCGAATACTCGGTGTATGACCTGGAAAACGATAGCGTGGCGCGGTGCCTCGATGAAGACGCTCCCCGCAGCCGTGTGTGGCGCAGGACCCGCCCATGGAGGCCCGGCTTTATCGTGTGGTTGCCGCTCGTCTCGAAAACCTGATTCGTGAACGACAACTGAGGGCGGTGATCGGCTGCCGTCTGAGCGCGATCTGGCGGAGCAACTCGGGGTGAGCCGCACCTCGGTCGTGAGGCAGTGATCGTGCTTGACATGGGCAAAGTGGTCGAAGTTCGTGGGGGCTCAGGCATCTACGTGAGCGAAGGAGCAGTCGCCGATCTGGCCGAAGCGGGGCCGGGGCCCTTCGAGGTGCTCTCGGCACGCCGCATGATCGAGAGCGAAGTCGCCGCCGTTGCGGCACGCATGGCGAGCGACAAAGCGATCGACGCGATCATGGCTGCCCTGAACGACATGCAGCGCTTGGCGGTTTCAAGGGCGAAGTGCAACAGTTTAGTTATTGAACTGATGAAGGGGCTTGCTGAGCCATTGCGAGCATGTGAGAGAAGACGGCCAGCGGGGTGTTGAAGCCATGAGTGGCACGAGGCCTGGAGTTGAGGCTGTCGGCGATGGCATCGAGATCTTCCTGGCTGTAGACGCTCAGATCGGATCCCTTGGGCAGGTACTGGCGCAGGAGACCATTGGTGTTTTCGCAAGTGCCGCGCTGCCATGGGCTATGTGGGTCGCAGAAGTACACACGCACGCCGGTATTGAGGGCGAGCTGCTGGTGACGACTCATTTCCTTGCCCTGGTCGTAGGTGAAGCTGTGGCGCATCGGTGCGGCGATCGAATTGAGCTTGACGGTGAAGCCTGCGAGCGCCGAGACCGCGGTGGCATCTTCCATGCGAGCGAGCAGCACCAAGCGGCTGGAGCGCTCCACCAGCACACCCACGGAGGACTTGTTGCCTGCTCCCTTGATGAAGTCGCCTTCCCAGTGACCGGGCATCACGCGATCCTCGATCTCTGGCGGGCGCACGTGGATGCTGATCATCTCGGGGATCTGGCCGCGCCGGTCATTGCCGCGCGAGCGCGGCAGGCGCGTGCCACGGCCCTGGCGCAGGCAGGCGATGAGCTGGCGTCGCAACTCGCCCCTGGGCAGGGCGTAGATCGCGGTGTAGATCGTTTCGTGAGACACGTGGCGTGCAGGCTCGTTGGGGAAGGTGCGCCTCAGGGTAGCGGCAATCTGCTGGGGCGACCACTTCCAGTCGAGCATCGTCAGGACAACTCGCCAGACGACGCCGCGAACATCGAGCTTGGCCGTGGGGCGCGCGGCGCACTGACGCGCCACGCAGGCTTGCTGGGCGAGATGCGAACCGTAGGCTTGTGCCCCCATGGTATTGCGCCCGAGTTCGCGGCTGATGGTCGAAGCCGAGCGTCGCAGCGTGCGGGCCATGGCCCGCACGCTGCAGTCTTGCTGACGCATGCTGGCGATGGTCATTCGGTCCTCGGGCTGCAGTTGCTGATAGCTGAGTCGGTTTTGCATGGAACACCTTCCTTGAAGAGGTGTTGCACTTCAGACTTGAGGCCGCCCTTCCATGACGACCGAGAGAAGAGCGAACTCGCGGATCGCGCCTTTCACGTGTTGATTGCCCGAGCGACCGGCAATGATGCCTTGGTCGGCGTCGTCGAGCATCTGTGGGACCAGCGCGGGCGCCTCTGGTCGCGCATGGAACTTCACTTTCATACCGCCGAGTTGCGCTCAGCGACTTTGAATGATCATCGCGCGATCCTCGAAGCCATCGTCGCGCGCGATCCTTCCACTGCAGGTCGGGCGATGCGCCGCCATCTCGAGCGCGTGGCGCGGCAGTTTGCGCGCAACTGGGGCGCAGAAGACCCCATGGTTCCGACTGAAAAAACATCAGAAAATGAAGTCGGGAGCGTCGGGCCATCGAAATTGAGACGAGCATTCCATTCCGCGAACTCCCTACTATCAAACGGGGAGCGCCTCGTGCGCGGGACGGCTAGCTGGCACGACTTGCTGGCGCGACAAATGCAGCAAGGGGCCTGAACCTTCACCCCAAAGTCATACTCCGGCCCTCAAAAATGGAGACGGTCATGTCATTTTTCTTGATTCACGCGGTGCGGTGGGGAAGCGACGGGACACCGACCGAATTGCGATGGGCAAAGTGCAGCTTGGATATGCGCGGGCTGCACCAGGGTGAGCTTGTTGAAGTGAACGTACAGGACGCGGTCGACGCGATCCAACGAGGCGACAAGGTACAGGTGTTTGTTGGGGGGAGGGTCGGTTCGATCGTGCGTCTGCTCGTCAACGAAGGCGGGAAAGAGACGATTCAGGACATCAAGGGTGTGCGCGAACCAAGCCGGCTTGCAAATTTGCCGACTTTCTAAGCTGACGCTGTGCCGCAGAGGGTGTCCCAACTGCGCGAACCAAACTTAAATGGCAATCGATTGAAGAAGGTGCCGGCGGCCAAACAATGGTCGGAGGCGTCAACCAAAACCAGCCAAAGCAGCCTTATGACGGCTCACGAGAGCGGTAACGACTTTGTGCGACACCTACGCCGCTGCCTCAATAGCCTGGGCGCGTCTTGACGGCGCTCACCTCGCCACGATGAAGGGCTAAATCATCAAACGACATCTCCTTGCAACGGCCCGAGCGTTCGGTTTCTGGCAGGCGCGGCGGAACGTGTTCGCCATGACGACTATCTCCTCAATCCGAGCAATGGTCGGCGCTCAAATCGTCCGGCACACCCTTCGCCTCCACAGAAACAAAGGCGCTGCTGATTAAGGATTTCCCTGCTCCCGGCGCTCCGTGCGCAAGTTTATTGCTCGCGCTGACTTTCTTCAACGGCAGCTTACAAAAAAATATGTCCGTCCTTGAGGCTGACGGTCGGATGGCCCCGCGGACACGCTCCCTGGTCGCATGCGCAGTCCTCCATCAAGACTTCCCGGACCAAGCGCTCGGGCGTTCCAAGTGATTTGGTTTCTGTACCCCCAGGACCTGGCAGGGCTTCCCGATGTCGTTCCAGAGGCTCGGCGCAAGCGCCGAGGCCGGCTGCACGTTGGGGCCGCCAGTTGGGCTCCCATTTCTCTTCACCTACTGCCGTCGACCGGGTCGCCCGGGGTATTGGTCATAGAGGCTGACGTAGAGTGGCCGAGACCTTCTCCGAGGGGCCATCTTTCGAGCCGCATACCGTTGATGAAAGTATCAAGTCGTTGTCCAATTCCCAGATAACCTTTGATGTCCAATCCGCCTCGGGTCGGACATACAACACGCTATCAAGAATGAAGTCCGCATTCATGGCGGTTGCAAGCTTCTCGACGGCAATGCGAACCCTGCGGAACATTTCGTCGTGGCACTCGACCGTAAGGTGCGCTTCTTCTGCCTTGAGCAGCTTGCTATCAAGCGACAGTCGTTGCTCCGCGTCGATCAAATGGCGCATGGCTGCCTCCAGCAAACCAGCTGGCAACTGGCCCTGTTCGAGGCCGGCCCGCACGACAGCCAGTGCCTCCATGCGTCGGCGCAATGATGATTCGCGTTCGACGAATTGGTCCGTGAGGGTTCGCCGAGCCAGATATCCCATCCGCGATTCATCGAAGACGCGCTCGACATCTACGAATGAGCGGCCCGTCCGCCATCGAATGGGTCCCAAAGAGCAATAGAAGTGCGGCCACCAACCACGATCGCGGTTCATACCGACGAATATGTTGCTCTTTTGAAGGCATGAACATCCCGATGAAGGAACGGCCAGCGCGGGATTGCCGGGCCGCGACGAGGGGTTAGGATGACTTGTTTGCGTTGGCCGAGGTAAGCCTGAACATCTCGCGCACGCGTAGGAAATTGCTGGAAAATTGAGTTGATCGCTGCGGGCGAAGGACAAGTGATTTCACAACCGTATCTCCACTTACCGAGCCGGCGTCAAAGAGAAGTTCTTGAATCAACCGTGTCTCGTGGCGTTTGCGCAATTTCAGGCCTTGGTATCCGTCCGGCGCGTAAGACTTGGGTGGTCGTCCGCGTGAATCTCAAGACAGTGGAACTATTGACGGGGACTTCTGTGCGTCACGCCAGGGCTGCCAGAGGCCAGCGACGCCCAGCGTCTCGACATTGAACGTCGTGAATGGCGTCGGGACTGCTTTCCCGGTTCTCCAAGTCGGCTCGCGAGCGGTTCGCTTGCACGATGCCCACGACGGTTAGGGCGTCGGGCGTGACGGCACCACCCTTTGTTGGTCACGCGTCCGACCGTATTCACGTCAATTTCAACGTCCTTCTGCGGGCTGAACTTGGTGATCGCCAGATTCGTGGGCAGGGTGAAGCTGCGCAACTGCTTGCCCGTGGACCGCGGGAACTCTTAAACATAGGCCCCATACTCACCTGACACGAACACGCGCTAGCCGTCAGCGGTAACACGGATGCCGTCCTGGTCCAGGCGTTTATTGCCTACGCGGCCCTACCCCCAACCTTCTGATGCCGCCGTCGTTCACCTGATTGTCATGCATAGCAAGTACCGTCCGTTGGCCATCAAACGGAGATCTCGCATGACCATTCCGAAGAAATTCACTGCGGCCCTGCTCGGTATTGGCGTCCTGGCTAACGCGGTGCCTGCAGGTGCTCACGAGGAGCAGGCGCGTCGTCGAGGCGACAACGCTCCTTTGGTGATCGGCCACAGAGGTGGCGCCAGTGGCTACCTGCCCGAGCACACACTGGAAGCGTATGCACTTGGCATCGCATTGGGCGCAGACTACATCGAACCCGATCTGGTTGCCACCAAAGACGGGGTGCTGATCGCACGGCACGAGCCCAATCTCATCGATACCACTAATGTCAAGAGCCTGCCGGAGTTTGCCGATCGGCGTCGCACGATGACAATCGACGGCGTACCGACGGACGGATTCTTTGCCAGCGACTTCACCCTGCGCGAGATCAAGCAACTGCGTGCGGTTCAGTCTTTCCCGGAGCGCGACCAAGACTTCAATGGCAAGTTCGAGATTCCAACTCTGGCTGAGGTGATCGAGTTGGCAAAGCGCAAGTCGCGCGAAGAAGAGCGACGCATCGGCATCTATCCGGAAACCAAGCATCCGAGCTACCATCAGGCGATCGGTCTGCCGCTCGAAGACAGGTTGCTGGCTGTGCTCGGCGCCGCAGGATGGAACCATCGCAACGCCCCGGTGTTCATCCAGTCCTTCGAGACCGCCAACCTCCGGTATCTCCGCACCAAGACGAGCGTGCGGCTGATCCAGTTGATCGACGCCAACGATGTCAAGCCCGACGGCTCGCTCGACCTTACCAAGCCCTATGACAAGCCCTACGACTGGGTCGTTTCCAACCGCGACGGACAGTTCAGCGATCTCGTGACCCCGCGTGGCCTGCGTGAGGTCAAGGGGTACGCGGACGGCATCGGCCCGTGGAAACCGTACCTGATCTCGAGCGCTTGCAAAAGCGTGAAGTCCGGAGTCTGCGTCGACGTCACCGGCGATGGCATCGTCGACGAGCGCGACCGGGAGCTCCTTGCGCCCACCGACGTGATCGCCAACGCTCACAAGCTGGGGCTGCTGGTGCATCCGTACACCTTCCGCAGCGAGCAGAAGCGACTGACCGGCAGTTTCGCAGGCAACCCAATCAATGAGTACCTCGCCTTCTACGAGGCTGGCGTTGACGGGCTGTTCAGCGATTTTGCAGACACCGCCGTCGCGGCGCGGGCCATGTTCCTGCTCAAACACGATCCCGACTATGCACGCTGCCTCATCAATTCGCGCAAATGCGAAAAGAACAATGACTAGCATTGCGCGCCGGCACACGCGGCGATTTCTGATTGCCAGTGTCTTCCCGGTCGTGACCGCAATCTTTCAACCGGCGTGGGCGGAAGGCGGATTGCCTGGCGGGTTACGTGCGGCCGAGGTGGAATCTGGGAGGGCAAGCGCGACGGCCGCGGCGCTATCGAGCAATGATTCAAGGCAGGAGGCTGTTGCCATGGAGCCGGGCGGCGCGGTCTTCAGCCCGTTCATACGGGGGCCAAGCACCGCCCCACAGCCACAGATTTCAACGAATGCGACGAATGCGAGAGCGTCCGAAGCGTCTGCTACCCAAGGGCACGGCATCTCGACGATTGTTGCGGCGGTGGCCGCCGTCCCCGTGACCGCATGGCTCCGGGGCCAGGGACAAACGCGATCACAAGTCCGGCCGCGCAAAGGATCCGCACCTTATCGGATGCGGTGGTTGATCGCTACTTTCCGATCATCGCTGATGTCGGCAACCGGGATGTCTGCCAATCTTGAGCCGTGCTCGTAGGCAACGCAATTGATCAGCATTGTCGGCCCTCGAAAATCCTCGTACGTGCGTGATTGGTGATCACGTCAGCGGGCATGGGCGCTGTGGGTGTCGCGGAGCAGGCGCAGGAAGCGTCGGCCTGATTACCCAAAGACAACTCACCGAGTATCGGTACGGCTGGTGTCCGCCAACCCCACCAATCATTCCGCCGCTTGAACGTTGATAGCAGCTTCGGCCAGCTCGCTCATGAGTTCGTCACCCCGAATCATGTCCTTGACCGCTGAATCAAGAGCTTTCGAGTCGTCCTTGCGCTTGAGCGCCTTTGCAAAGGCAGAAACGGTGCCGAAACCCGTTATGCCGTAATGCGTCATCCGCTGAAACTGCGCGATGATTGCCGCATCAAGCACAGCACCCTTTGTGGG
>NZ_JBPJZT010000035.1:0-22466 GCF_051216375.1 Variovorax glacialis
TGGACCAGTTCGACCATCTGTCGGCGGAACTCCGCCGGGTACGGAGGCTTCGGTGTAGGCATATCGGACTCCTTCATCCATAAGGATCGGGTGTCCGCGAAATCGGGTCAACTTCAGCTTGTGACTGTAGCCCCACGCGCCGTCGGCGCAAAGAGGCCCAAAGCTGCCGTCGCTTGGGAGCCTCGATTCAGCAATCAAAAATGGTGACCAACGACCTGAAAGGTTTCAATCCTCGCTCGCGTCGCCAAACTGCCAACGACCTTCTCATTTGCGTGAGCCTCGTTTTCTCGGTAACCAGGCTAGTTTTGCGTAGCTTGCGAATGAACGTGTGCCCATCGCTATTGTTCTTAAGAAGGTTGCAGCGAGCACACGCGAGAACCGAGTTCTCCAAATCGCCCCGGCCTCCTGCGGCCAGCGGGAAAAAGTGATCGCAGTGGTAGCACGCTCGTCCGCTCTCGTCGGTCAAACTGTCTGCGCAGTAGTAGCAGATACCGCCTTGTGCTTCGAATAGCGCGGCCTTTTCTGGCCGGGAGACTCGCCCGCCTACTTCGCTTGCTTGCAGCGCGCGCCGGGCACGTCCAACGCGGCTCTTCTGCCTGGCGAATAGCCGGTCAACCAGCCCACGACTCTCCTCATATGGATAAACCGCGGCTATTTCGTAGTCCCAGTCCTTAGGGCCGCCGCACGCACATGGCGCCAACGGAGCCTTGATGGGAGCATTGCAGTCGGAGCACAGGCAATGCTGCACGACAAAGTCAATGACGTCTGGGCTGATCCCGTCTGGCCAGTGGCCGCGGCGATCCGTTTCAACTGGCGCTAACCTGTGGAGCAAGAAGGTGCTCAACGGAAAACCGCCAAGACAAGTTAACCCCCAACGAACTGCCGGGACGAGAGGCTGTGATTTGGACTGGCTGAGCATTGAGCGAATCGCGACGTGCTTGAAGACTGCTTCTGGCCGATTGTTGCCCGCCGCATGGTCAGTGCGCACACGCTCCTGAAACCCGCGACCGACCGACTGCGGCGGCGAGCCTGAGGCCTTCTTCAAAACGCTGGCTGACGAACTGTTTGCCAGGCCAACAACTCTGATCGAGGCGCAGCAACTATGATCAGCTTACACGTCGACCGGCTGCGGTGCGCTCATCGCGTCACGACGGGCGCATCGATGATCGGTCCAGCATCAAAGACTTCCACTGGCGTCAGCCTGAGCAGCTGCTTAGCTTCGTCGATAGTGCCGCAGAGCCATTGATCGACATCGCCCCTCTCGATCGGGATCACAGAACGCTTGTCCTGTAGGGTGGCCGGTAGGGGGGTCTTCGTTTTTGGATCCAGCACCGGTCTATGCATCCGGTTCATCAAAGGATGGTTGTCGGCGTTCAGCGTGAGCATCGTGTAGGACTCGCGCACTTCGCCGGTCGCCTTGTCGACCCATGTGTTCCAGAGGCCGGCGAGGCCCCAAGGATTTTCATCCGCCCGCCGGAACTGCCACCACACGTTTTTCCTGGTCTCCCAGTTCGGCTCGTCAAAGCTGGAGGCAGGAATGATGCAGCGCTGCCCGCGCGCCCATGGGTGCTTGAAGCTCGCCTTATCGGCTAGCTCTTCGCTGCGCGCATTGTTCGTCGGGAATTTCAGCTTCGGTTCCTTCGCGAACCATGGGATTAGGCCCCACTAACCGACGACAAGCTCACGTTCGTAGCCTGTGGCATGCCGAGCCCGGCGGACGAAGGGGCCAGGCGATCGCGGAAAGATTGCCGGCGCCCAGCTTGGACGACCATCCTCCCGGCCTATGTGCCAGTACGACTCGATGTCGTAGTCGTCCGGCGAGATGTATCGATTGCACATGGGGCGATTGTGCTTTTCAGCAGCGATGACGCAACCCTGCGACGGGTCAGTGGAAGTCTCTGCTGGACGTCCGAAGGGTGCCCAGCAGGCGCGTGTGGTCGACAAGCTTCGTTGCAACCAACGACTGCACGCCTTTCTCGTTTTGCCAGGTGCCTTCGACACTAAGCAGCTTGGCTCCAAGCAGCGCAGTGCGCTGTTCCTCCGCCACCTGCGGCCAGACGATGATGTTGACCGTACCAGTCTCGTCTTCGAGCGTTGCGAAGATGACGCCGTTCGCCGTGCTGGGCCGCTGGCGATGCGTCACGATTCCGCTGATGCGGACCTTCTGACGGTCCTTTCCACGGGTGCGTAGCTCCTCGGACGTCTTGATGCCCCAGACGCTGCGCGAATTCCTCTGTGTAGCCCTTCATCAGCATGCGCTCGATGAGCTTCCGCTGATGCACCTCCAGCCCGCCGCGCTTTCGCCAAGCGCCCATGGCTCGGCGCAGCTGGTCGGCCTCGCCGGCAGTGAAGTCGGCAGCCAGCATCGCGATTTGCATCACCTGTTCTTGGAAGATCGGTACGCCGAGCGTCCGTTCTGTCGCCCGACGGATCTCGTCGCTCGGGTACTCCACCGCTTCTTCGCCCATGCGCCGGCGCAGGTAGGGATGGACCATGCCGCCCTGTATAGGGCCCGGTCGCACGATTGCGACCTGCACGACCAGGTCGTAAAAGGTCCGAGGTTGCATGCGTGGGAGCATGCTCATCTGCGCTCGGCTCTCGATTTGGAAAACGCCGACGGTGTCAGCTTTGCAGATCATCTCGTAGGTCGCAGGGTCCTCCGCCGGCACGTCCTGTACGCGCATCGGCGGGCCGCCGGCTTTCTCCCCGGCCAGGTCGAGCGCGCGATGGATCGCGCTCAGCATGCCCAGCGCGAGGATGTCGACCTTGATGAGTCCTGTCGAATCGAGATCGTCCTTGTCCCACTGAATGATGCTGCGGTTGTCCATCGCAGCGTTTTCCACAGGGACTAGCCGACTGATCTTGTCGCGTCCAATCACGAAGCCGCCTGGGTGTTGGCTTAGATGGCGAGGGAAGCCGCCGCAGACGGGCGGGCTCGTCACGCCGGCAACGGTCGGGGAGCAACTGCTGTACGAGATCGGCGATCCGGCGAACTACCTGCTGCCGGACGTGGTCTGCGACTTCCGCCAAGTGCGCATGGAAAAGGCAGGGCCCGATCGCGTGCTCGTGACCGGCGCCCGCGGCCGACCGCCAACGAACACATACAAGGTCAGCGCCACCGCACACGCGGGCTTCAAGGTGTCGGGGCAGCTCACCATCGTGGGCATCGATGCCCCTGGCAAGGCGAAGCGAACCGGCGAGGCGCTGCTCGAGCGCGGACGGCAGCTGCTGCGCGAGTACGGGTTCGAGGATTTCCTCGCCACGAGGATCGAGCTGCTGGGAACCGAGTCCGCTTACGGCCCCCATGCGCGGACATTGCCGACTCGCGAAGTGGTGCTGCGCCTGACGGTCACGCATGCGGAACGGCGCGCGCTGCAGATGTTCAGCCGCGAGTTCGCCGCTCCGGGCACGTCGTGGTCGCCCGGCACGACAGGCGGGGGCGGCCGTCCCTCGGTGTCGCCGGTGCTGCGGCAGTTCGCCTGGCTCATTGCGAAGGAGCAGGTGACGCCGACGGTCACCCTCGGCGGCGAGACGACGTTCTCGGTGACGCTGTCGCCGCCGCAACCCCAGCTCACGCCGGAACCGCTTGCGGCCTCGCAGAGCACGCTGCCCGCCGGCCCAAGCAAGACCGTGCCGCTCGTGCAAATCGCCTTCGGGCGCAGCGGCGACAAGGGCGACACCTCCAACATCGGCCTGATCGCGCGCCGTCCGGCGCTGCTGCCCGTGCTGCAAGAGCAGGTGACGCCCGAGCGTGTGAAGGCGTACCTCGGCCATCTGGTGCAGGGGCCGGTCCAGCGTTACGAGCTGCCCGGAATCCATGCCATCAACTTGGTGTGCGAGCAGGCGCTCGGCGGCGGCGGCATGGCATCGCTGCGCAATGATCCGCTCGGCAAGGGCATGGCGCAGATGCTGCTCGACATGCCGGTCCAGGTCCCCAAAAGCTTGCTGCAGCAACTCCCGGCATGAACTTCGACTTTTCTGGCGACGAGCTGGCGATCCGCGACGCCGTCGAAAACCTCTGCGCCGAGTTCGGCCCCGATTACTGGCTCGAGCGCGACCGCGACGGGCGCTGGCCGCACGAGTTCTGCGAGGCCGTCGCCCGCGGCGGCTGGTTCGGCGTGACCATGCCCCGCGAACACGGCGGCGCCGGGCTCGGGATCTCGGCGGCCGCGATGGTGATGCGCACCATTGGCAAGCTGGGCTCGGCGGCCGTGTCATCGGTGCACCTGAACCTTTTCGGCCCACAGCCGGTGGTCGTGTTCGGCACCGACGAGCAGAAGCGGCGCATGCTGCCGCCGCTGATCGACGGAACCGATCGCGCCTGCTTCGGCGTGACCGAGCCTAATGTCGGCTCCGACACCACGCGCGTGCGGACCTTCGCTCGCCGCGACGGTGACCGCTACATCGTCAACGGCCAGAAGGTCTGGACCTCGACCGCGCAGCACGCCAACAAGATCCTTCTCGTGGCGCGCACGACGCCGATCGAGGACTGCGCCCGCCCGATGGACGGCGTGACGCTGTTCTACTCGGACCTCGATCGCTCGCACGTGCGCATCAGCGAAATCGAGAAGATGGCGCGCAAGGCCGTGGACTCGAACGAACTGTTCATCGACGGGCTGGAGATTCCCGCCGGGGATCGCATCGGCGAGGAAGGCAAGGGCTTCAAATACTTGCTCCACGGACTGAACCCCGAGCGGATCCTCGTGGCGGCATCAGCGCTCGGCGCGGGGGAAACGGCGCTGCAGCACGCGACCGACTATGCCAAGGAACGCGTCGTGTTCGGCCGGCCGATCGGCAAGAACCAGGCGATCCAGCATCCGCTGGCGGAATGCTGGATGCGACTGCAATCCGCCGAGCTCCTGATGTGGAAGGCCGCCGCGCTCTACGACGCCGGCAAGCCGTGCGGGGTTGAGGCCACTGCTGCCAAGTATCTGGCTGCGGAGGCCGGCTATGAGGCGGCGCTGCGTGCCGTGCGCACGCACGGCGGGTTCGGCTTCGCGAAGGAATACCACGTCGAGCGCGGGTTGCGCGAAAGCGTGCTGTCGCTGCTCGCGCCGGTCACGCAGGAGCTCGCCCTGTGCTACGTCGCCGAGCAGGCGCTCGGCCTGCCGAAGTCGTATTGACCCGGGCAACACAATACAAACTCATTCATGGCGCGGCCGAAGCCACGCCCTGCGACCCCCCACCAGATTGGTGACGATTCATCAACCCACTGCTTTGGAGAATGTGACATGAGGATGAACTTGGTCAGGATGATGCTGATACTCCTGGTTTCGCTCGCGACGTCACTCGCCGCGAGTGCATGGGAGCGCGGCAAGGTCGCAACATTCGCTGCCTTGCCCCCGGGTGAGGCACATCCAGAGGGGATCACCGTCGACCGCGAAGGCAATGTCTATGTCGTCACGGTGGCAGCGAACAGACCCAAAACAAGCGAGGGAACGCTGCTGGTGTTCGACCCGCAGGGCATCTGCGCAGTGTCGGAATCGAGGGCTCGAGCAGGTTGTTGCTCGACCTCGGCTTCCATCCACAGACGGGCAAGTTGCTCGTGGTCGACTACGGGGCCGGGAAGGTCCTGAGCGTCGATCACAGGTCGGGTGCCTCATCCGTGTTCATGACGGTCACGGGCAAGCAACCCGGCCTCGACGGGATGACGTTCGACCCCGCCGGCAACGTGTACGTGACCGACGCCGACCAGGGCATCATTTGGAAAGTCGGACCCGACGGTGGCGAAGCGTCGGCATGGGTCAGCAGCGCACTGCTCAAGCCGACGAGGATACCGCCGACCATCGGCGCGAACGGCCTGGCGTTCAACAACAACAAGACGGCCTTGTTCGTCGCCAATACGGCGAACGACACCATCGTCAAAGTACCGGTCAATGGCTCGACCCTCGAGCCCGGCACGCCTGAAGTGTTCGTCAACCGGATCGGCGGCGGGCCCGACGGTTTGATCATCGACGAGCACGACAACCTCTGGATCGCGTGCAACCAGTCGAACGAGATCGTCGTGCTCGAGCCCACGCAGGGCCGCGTCATTGCCAAGCTGGGGGACTTCGGCGGAATCGATCGCAACGGCGCACCCATCGGCTTTCTCTGGTCGAACAGCCTCGTATTCCACGGTGACGACGTGCTTGTCACCAACCTGTCGCTCGATGTCGAGACGGCCATTTCGCAGCTTGCCGACGAACTTGGCCTGGGGCATCTCGTCGGGCGGAATCTGCGGACCATCGATGGACCGTGGGCTCGCGAGGTGAAGGTCCACACGATCTCGAAGATCAAGAAGCGGATACCGGAGCCCAGTCCGGGATTGCGCTGAAGTGAACGAGCCCCTTGGGCGCGATGCACCGGCACCCGTGAGAACACTACACCAATGATCGGCCAAAAGAGGCGAACGGCCGCGGAAACGGCCGGCTCACCAATCCAATTAAAGGGGAGACATCATGAACGCCGTACCGATCCGGCGTCGCGCGGTGGTTCTGCGCGCGGAGCTGACCGTCTACAAGGTGCCCAGGATCGTGAGCTTCGCCGAAGCGTTGCCCAAAAGCACGATCGGCAAGATTCTCCGACGCGTTCTTCGCGACCTGGACTGAATCCCCATTCTCAATTCCGCATTCCCAATTCCGCATCCTTTTTCTAAAGATACCCGTCATGATCGTGCAACAACTGCTTCCCGCCGACCTGTTCAAGGGCAAGACCGTCTTCGTCACCGGCGGCGGCAGCGGCATCAACCTCGGAGTCGCGCGCAACTTCGCCGCGCTCGGCGCCCATGTCGCCATCTGCGGGCGAAGCCAGGAAAGGCTCGACCAAGCCGCCATCGAGCTGCGCGCACTGAACGGCCGCCTGGATGGCAAGGTGCTGCCCGTGGCTGCCGACGTTCGAGACCCCGCGGCGCTGGGCGCGGCCTTCGAGCGCACCGAGGCCGAGCTGGGGCCGATGGATGTGCTGGTGGCCGGCGCCGCCGGCAACTTCATCTGCCCAGCGGAAGAGCTTAGCCCCAATGGCTTTCGAACCGTGATCGAGATCGACCTGCTCGGCGCCTTCCACGCCTCTCGCCTGGGCTTCGAGCAACTGAAGAAGACCCGCGGCTGCCTGGTCTACATCTCCGCCCCGCAGGCCTCGGTGCCGCAGGTCTACCAGGCGCACGTGGGTGCGGCGAAGGCGGGCATCGACATCATGATGAAGAACCTGGCGATCGAGTGGGGCCGCCACGGCATCCGCGCCAACAGCGTGGTCCCGGGGCCGATCGCGGGCACCGAAGGCCTCAAACGCCTAGTCAGCGAAGCCGACGCGGCCGAGTTGGTCGCGTCCCTGCCGCTTCGCCGCTACGGCTCGGTGGACGACATCGGGCAGGCCGCCGTCTTCCTGGCCTCGCCTCTCGCGCAGTACGTCACCGGCACCGTGGTGCAGGTGGACGGCGGCTTCTCGCTGGTCGGGTCGGCCCTGCAGAACCGCCAGCTCGAGGCCATGCCCCGGCAACGCCGCGCCTGAGTGGCTCCCCTCGCCCCAAAAGGATCCCACCGCCATGACCACCACATCACTTTCCCTCGCCACGCTGCCGCAATGGGTCGGCAAGGAACTCGGCGTCTCCCGCATCGGCGGATCGTCGATGCCGCGATGGCCTTATCGGCTGTCCCATTTGGCCCGCGTGACGGACAGGCTGCTGACCGCATTGGGCCATGTCGGACAGGTCGACGTGCTGGGCGTGTCGTGGGGCGGCGCGCTGGCGCAGCAGTTTGCGCGCACCTGCCCGCAGCGCTGCAGGCGTCTGATTCTGGCGGCCACGGCCGCCGGCGTTGTGATGGTGCCGGGCAAACTGGGCGTGATCAGCAAGCTGGCCAGTCCGCGCCGCTATTGGGACCCAGCCTACCTCAACCGGTTGGGCGGGGATAACTATGGGGGCGACTATCGCCGTGATGCACAACTGCTGGCCAGGCATTCCAGTCGCATCTTGCCGCCGCGCGGACGCGGCTACATGTACCAGCTGCTCGCGGGCCTGGGGTGGACCAGCATCCTCTGGCTGCGCTCGGTGCGGCAGCCGACTCTGGTCATGATGGGTTCGGACGATCCCATCGTGCCCGTCATCAACGGCCGCATCCTGGCCGCGCTGATTCCAAATGCCCGGCTTCGCATCGTCGACGACGGGCACCTGTTTCTGCTGTCGCGCGCCCACGATGTGGCGCCCATCATTCGGGCGTTTGTCGGAGCTGCGAGCGCCTGATGTCGGCCACGCCATCAGAGCGCGAATTGCCGAGAGCGGTCTGGCCTCGGCCCACACGACCATCATGCAATTGGTCCAGCGCTTCATGCCCGAGTTCGAAAGCGCTGGAATTGATTTGCCCGCAAGGCCGGTCGATCATGGCGAGTCGATGAGACGTACGAAGCAAGACAGTTTTCTGAGTTCTCAAAAATTAAGTGAAAGGAAATGGCATGAGCAACTTCAAATTAACATCGCCTGAATTCAACAATCAGGATCTGTTGCAACTGGTGCATGAGTTCGATGGCTACGATGGTACCGGCCAGAACCGTTCGCCCGCGCTGCAATGGCAGGGCGCGCCGGAAGGCACCAAGAGTTTCGCGCTGACGCTGTACGACCCGGATGCGCCTACCGGCAGCGGCTTCTGGCACTGGATCCTATTCGACATCGATGGGTCCGTCACCCAGCTCGCCGCGGGCCTGGGCTCCAGCGACGGCACTGACCTGGGCGCCAGCGGCACTCAGGCCGCCAACGACTACGGCGCCATCGGCTATGGCGGTCCCTGCCCGCCCAAGGGCTTGCCCCCGCGCCGCTACATCTTCACCGTGCACGCTCTGGGCGTGCTCAAGCTCGGGTTGCCGGCCAACGCGACGAACGCCGTGGCGCGCTTCTTCATCTACCAGAACACGCTCGCCACGGCTACCCTGACCGGCCTCTATAAACGCTAAGCCGAGATCCCCTCAAGGGCGAAGCGAGTTTGCCTTCGCACGACAACGACTTGGCATGAGGACGGCATTCCGAGTTCTGTCTCCAAGCGGATCTGCTGGACTCCGGCGAGATCCAACGTCGCACGGTCGAGCGCGCGAGGCTGACCGAATTCTTCGCCAAGTGCCAGCCCAGCCTGGTTGCGATGGAAGCTTGCGCCAGCGCCCACTACTGGGCTCGCACGATCAGTTCGCTGGGGCATCAAGTCAAGCTCCTGCCGGCACAGCACGTCAAGGCGTTCCTGTTGCGTGACAAGACCGACGCGATGGATGCGCAGGCCATTTCGGTGGCGGCCCCGGCAAGCGCACATCTTGCCTGTATTAGTCAAAAGTCAACGCCAGCAGGCCTGCATGGCGTTGCACGGAATTCGCCGTCAACTGATGAAGATGCGCATCATGCAAACCAATGCATTGCGGGGCATCATGTCCGAGTTCGGAATCGCACTTCCGGTAGGGCACAACCATCTACTCAAGGCGATCCAGGGTGAACTGGCAAAGCGCAGGAGGAAGACCGGATACCGGCCAATCTGGTGATCACAGTGCAGGAGCCGCTCAGACGCGTCGATGTGCTGCAAGATGACATCGATCACATCGGCCATCGATTGCATGCGACGATCCGCGAGGACCGGCAAATGCAGGCAATTCAACAGATTCCGGGCGTCGGAGAACTGACAGCATCAGCGCTGGTTGCCGTTGTCGGTGACTTCTCCACATTCAAGTCCGGCCGCCAGTTCGCGTCGTGGGTGGGATTGACGCCGCGACACGTTGGTACCGGCGGCAAGACGCAGCAATTCGGTATCCCCAAACGCGGCGACACGTACTTGCGTACGCTGCTGATCGCGGGCGCTAGGGCAGTGATTGCCAGGGCGGAGAAGTCTGGCTGGCTGACGCGACTTCTGGAACGTCGCCACCACAACGTTGCGGTGGTCGCGCTGGCCAACAAGATGGCTCGCGCGGCTTGGGCGATTCTAGCCAAGGGCGCCGCGTTAGATCAGGACAGATGGAATCCGCTCGAGGAAGGTGACAGTCTGATCAACGACTTCGCACGGTTGACCGAGTCGACGGAGGAAAGAGAACACGAACCGTTTTGAAGGAGAGCCTGCAAAAAGCGTGGTGATGGATGAAGGTCAAACCTGGCCGGGGACACTCCGACAAATTCCCAGTACCTTGAGTACAACCTGGAGATAGGAACCGCGGCCGCGAATAGCCATGATGGCCAGCAGTACCTTACATCCGGCCTGTTGGTGCAGCTTTTTCGATCTCGGGCGGCAGCTGGTGCACCAGCCCGACCTTCGTCGAACGCTCGGCGTGGTTGACGATGAACTGGACCACCACTGGTACCGGCACGGGCAGCTCCATCTGGCGGCCGTAGCGCGCGCCGGACCAGGCAGCCCCGTACCGCATCGCCGTGCGGTACGACGCTTGCGTGTTTCTGGACTCGCCCTCGGACATCAGATCGTGGGCGGCTTCCTAGGCCATATCGGACAGCTGCGCTGGATCAAGGAGCGCGTGGTTGCGTCAGCGGCGTCAGATTGAGTTGCGGTGAGCCGGGGTGGCCGGGTCGCACTGTTAGTTGGCCCATTTAGTTTCCTTCGTCGTGGGGAACTCATTCGCCACCTCGCAGCGCACGATCCAGCAATGAATCCTGCGCGGGCGTGCGCTCCGCGCTCACACCCGGCAGTGCCAGGTTTCGCTTGCCCAGTTCTACCAAGATCTCCCTGAAGGCAAGCCTTGTCGCGCAAGAGAGCTGCCGCGAGGTCATGGTCCCGCCAGTGTACGGCGCCAGGAGCAGGTTGAGCTGCGATGGATTCTGCGAGGGATGCTGCTCTAGCAAGTCGTTTGACATGGCTGGGCTGTCAGTGGAAGCCATGTGCGACGTCGAATCGCTGCGCCAGTTCCAACAGGCGTCGGTCAAGGGTCCATAGCCGTGCGCCTGGGGTGATGAGGGTCGACGCAAGTAGCGCCATGTCGACCAATCCGCACCCGAGTCCGTACAGCTTTTCGCGCTCGATCAGTTTCAACACTTCGTCCAACGTGGCCTGATTGCACGACCTCAGAAGGCTCAAACCGCCAATCGTTTGCTCTCGCGGAGAGGGCGGGGTGCCACACGCCAGTTCCACGATCACCATCGGATGGGTCAAGGCGAGGTCCAAGCCGACCAGGTTTGCGAGGGCGGCGTTGCCGCTGCGGAAATGGTCGATCCAAACAGAGGTGTCGACGAGCACGCTCATGGCGAGATCAGCTCGCCTCGACGCCGCGGGACGTCCTTGATGTCGGGGGAAGTCCCTCCGAGCGCAATGAGGCGCTTGCCCGCCTGAATACGTACGAACGTGCGGATCGCTTCTCGAAAGATCTCCGCCTTGTCCATTTCCGGATCGGCCAGTTCAAGGGCCTTTTCGAAAAGAGAGTCTTCGATGGTGACGGTCGTACGCATGGTTGGTCCTGAATCTCTGGTGATTCCATTTTGCATCAGATCGCGCATCTTTTACGTCGCCGCCTTCGACTTTCGAAGCGGGCCGACTGGGCTGCTCGCTCTCTCCAAGGGGTAGCCGAATGGAAGGGAGCTTCCCCGTCCCGATTAAGCCGCTGCGTGTTGCGGTTGCCCGATGCAAAAACGATTGACCGAAGCGGCGAAGAAGCGATTGCGGGCAGGCCGAATCCTGCTGGCGGGCAAGAGTTGCGCCGAGGCAGCCCCGGCCGTCGGGGTGGCCCGGCAAACCGTGCACACATGGAAGCGCCTGCTCGATGAAGGTGGCATCGATTCGCTGCGAGCCGTGCCCGAGCCAGGGCGTCCGGCGCAGTTGGATGAGGGGCAAATGGCAACCGTGCGCGCGGCGTTCCTGCAAAGCCTGACCGAGCATGGATTTGCCACCGAGCTATGGACGCTCAAGCGGGTGGGTGCTGTCATCGAGCGCATGCACGGCGTGCGCTTTGGACAGACGCAGGTCTGGCGGATTCTGGGCAGCCTGGGCTTCAGTGTGCAAAAGCCTGAAAAGCGCACCATCGAACGCAACGACGACGCTGTTCGCAGTTGGAGCGCAGTACCTGGCCGGCGCTCAAAAAAAAGTGCAGCGACTTGCGTGCCGCTTGCCGGTGGATTCACTCTCTCGCTCGGCCGCAGGCGTCGGCGAGAGATCTATTTCGATCAGGCGCGCCGGATGCGCCTCGCCGATGAGGAACCTGGGCTTGGTGTCTCCGAACTCGAAGGTCGAGCGGAACGCTTCGTGCCTGGCGACGAGATCGGACAGCGCGGCGCGCAGGGCGGAGGTGTCCAGCGGCCCGCGCAGACGCATCGTGTCGCGCATGTTGTAGGCGGCGCCTTGGGGGTCCATCTGGTTCAGTACCCACACGCGCCGCTGCGAGAACGACACCGGCAACGCTCTGTGCGCGGAACGCTTCGATGCGCGCCATCTGCGCCGCTTCGCCGGTGTCCGGATCCGACGCCACGGTGCCGACTTTCCGGGCCAATTCTTCGATCGTCGGGTGCTCGAGCATCTGGCGCAGGGGCAGCTCGACCCGAACGGTCGAACGGATGCGCGACACGATCTGCATGGCCAGCAGTGAATGGCCGCCGAGGTCGAAGAAGTTGGCGCGCACGCCGAAGCCCGACTTGCCCAACACCCGCTCCAGATGTCCAGCAGCGTGGATTCGATCGGAGATCGCGGCGCGAGCGAATGGAGCTCCGATGCGTCGCTGCCCGGGCGCGGGAGCCGCCCGCGATCAAGTTTCCCTTTGGCAAGCCGCGGCAGTTCCGCAGGAACACGAAGGCATCCGGGATCATGTAGTCGGGCAGCCGCATCTTCAGGGCCGAGCGCAGGCACGCGGCATTCCCCGGTCCCTTCGGGACCACGCTTTCGAAGCGCTGACGTTGCCTGATGATGAAGTCGGCGAAGGCCAGCGGCGGTGCGGCAGCGCGTGCAACTCGACGCGCCCACGGAACGTGAACTTCGAGAGCGCATCGCGCACGCATTGGCCGCCCTTTCGATCTTTCGACCGCCCCATTGCTGCGGGCCGAGCTGTTTGGACTTGCGCCGGACGACCAAACAATTTCTTTTCGTCCCGCCCATGACGGCTTTAGTTCACTTCGTAGGTTCTTCGCAAGGATTGCGAAACAAGACTTACACCCCATGCGGCGATCTCGGCCGCACACGGCGTAGCATTTTGAGAATGGATTTAAACAAAATCCCGTCGAGGTCTTCGCCAATCTTGCCGTCATGTCTGGCCTGTTGAAACCAGGGGAAGCGATTTCGGCATCCGTGCAGACGTTTGCTGAAAGCGTGGTCGCTGAATGCGCAGTCCTCGGTGACGGCTATGGCTCTGAAGACGAGACAGCAGGCGACCAGATACGAGCCAGCCTTTTAAGTCGGTACTAGGGCGTTCGGTCGGCGGTGAGGCACTCCTGCTAACGCGAGTTGGTCAAGGCAGAGATTTACCCGACCCGCGAAGCGATGATGGAGTTTGAATCCCGCCAGATCTGCCAGACCGCCAGATCGGCGTCCGGAAAGGGTATCGCGGTGGGCGAAAGGCCGGCCGACGACCCGAGCGACGTACAAAGGGGATGCAGGCCAGCCAAGGGGCGGCCACGGCTCAATCCGAAAATCGGGGATGTCGATCGCCTCAACCATTTGGGGAGGCAGGGTGGGAAGCAAGCGACATGACGAATGAAATCGATGACTGGAACATCTGCCAGACCGCCGTCGTCCTGCGCGACGGCACCCGAGCAACCATTCGCGCCATGCGCCCTAACGATAGGGACAGGCTCAAGGCTATGTTCGCGGAACTGGAACGGGAGTCGGTCTACACCCGGTTCTTTGGGTACCTGAAGGAGCTTCCCGAGGAATGGCTCAATCGCGCTTCCAGGGTCGACTTCATCCGCCGGACCGGTCTCGTAGTAACAATCCGGGCCGGCGACGAAGAAATCGTCATCGGAAGTGCCACGTCAGTTGCCGTTGCCGCACCCGATGGTGCCAAAGCGGCCGAGGTGGCCTTCACGGTTGAGGAGGACTACCAAGGCCAGGGCTTGGCAGGCAGGCTGCTCACGGCGCTGGCCGACATCGCGCGGCGGCACGGCATCGAGCGCTTCACCGCCGATGTGCTTTCGCACAACGCAGCGATGCTCGCGGTGTTCCGTCGCAGCGGTCTGCCAATGCGCAGTCATAGGGAGGGCGGCGTGACCCATGTCGAACTCGACCTTGGACTGAACCCGACGTGTAGCCCCTAAGGCGATCGCGCAGCGATCGAGTTAGTCGACCCGGACGCAGGTGCCGGCCCGTATATCCGCCGCATCTTGATCCGTGCAGTCCACGGCGTGTTGCGACGCGTTTTTAGCTCGCCCACACTCTGCATTCAGACCGAGGAGACCAAGGGCAGGTCATCACACGCACGTCAGACGCGTTCGTATCTTCGAAGTGCCGAACAGTTCCTCACGGAGGTGCTCCTTGGAGGCTCCTTTGAATTGCCGCTCAATGGTATGAAGGTGCTGGTCGCTGGCGTGGCCAACGACCAATCGATCGCGTGGGCTGCGCACGGGCCTTTCACGACGCAGGTCCGGTGACCCGGGACTGGCGAGCGAACTGGGGTCGAAGCGCATCTCGCGTGCACGCGCTGTCGCCCGGGCCACTGAAGACGCGCGCGGCTTCAGGTATTGATGATTCGACGAACTTCTGCGGCACGCCGCCGATCGTGCGCCGACGCATCAACTGGCCACCATCGAGGACGTCGGCGCCAATGCCGCCTTCCTTGCCTCCCCGGGAGCCGCAAACGTTACCGGCACCGTGCCGGTCATAGAGGCGGCTACCACATCATCGCCCAGTTCGACCGGGACCAAGAGTGGGCGGAATACTGGACTTACGCGACGCAGCGGCAGTTGCTGACGCTGAGTGCCTTCCGCGAACGCGGCAAGATCTTCGTCGCACGCGAGGCAGCCGGCATGCCGCCGGTGCTCGACTTCAAGCACGAGGTCGTGATGGATGACCGTGAACTCGAGAGGCCGATCAACTACGCGCTGCTGGCATCGAGCCGCCGGAAGGCGTGACCGTCGATTCCGAGAAGCGAACGGTGGTGATCATCGACCCGCGCGCCGGGCACGGCTCCGGCATCGCCGGGCTCAAGTCCGAGTGAGGTCGGCGAGGCCTTCTGCGCTGGGCTTTGTCGCCTTCCGTCCGGTGCCCGAACCTAACCAGACGCTGGCCTCTCGCGCAATGCCGGCACGGTCTTGCTCAGCACATCGGCAAGCTCGGCTTAGGGAAACAGGCCTGGGAAGAGAGGTTCTATCGCGGCCTCCATACGCTCCCTGGTCAGCACGTGCTGCTCGTGGAGCAGGGCGTTGCGCTCTGCCGCAAACCGCTGCACGCCTGCTGTCAGCAGTCTCCGCCGAGGGGCAGGGGGGGCCGGGGCTCATCTTGCCGTGCGCCCTTTGCGTGAATAGCGGCACAACCTTGAACAGAAGTTCGACTTCATCCTGAAAGGCATCTCTTGCCTGCCGTGCCCCTCTTGAGCTGGTTACTTTCGATAATAAATAGGCACGTCCTGAAAGCCCTGCGACTGGCGCATGAGCGCTGGTCGGGCAAATACCGGCTCCCTCAGGCCCCAATCGGCAGTGCCGTGAGCATTTTTCACGTTCGCGCGGTGGGCCTCGCCATGCTGGCAGCCAAATTGGATTCGACTACGGCGACCGGGATCCAACTGGCAGCTTGGGGCCCGATGCCGTTCGTCGCTACCGATCGACCTGCGGCAGGATGTGCGATGCTGCCGTTCGTTGCTGCGCCTCAAGCTCACCATCCCGGCCAGGACGAGTCATTCACGACTGGCTGCTTACCGACGGTTCCCACGTCGCAGAGCGGGCCGTCGGTGTTCGTGTCGCTACGTTCGCGCAGGGAAGGCCATGGCGATCACTTCCTCCGCGCTGAGGCGGGAACCCTCGTCGCGAAGGCGTCCAAGCGCCTCGGCATCGAGACCCGTTTTGATGACGGCGAGTGCTTCCTCGTAGCAGCGCTCTGGCACCGGGGGCAAGCGGGCGTGGTCGGAGCCCAAGCGGTTGTTGATGTAGGCAATCGTCTTCGCTGCTTCGATGTACCTGCCCTCACGCGCAAGCAGATTCGCGATGTAGCAAAACACCCAGATAGCCGGACCTTGCGCGTGCGTGATCATGGTCGCCGCGGTTCGCAACGAGGTCTCGGCCGCTTCGAGATCTCCGAGGCCAACTTGTGCCAATCCGCGGAAAGCGAGGATGAATGCGCGGAAGTAGGCGCCTTCAATCACCCTTGATCCGCCAAGAAGATCGTCACATCGATGCAATGCGGACGCAAAGTCGCCTGCCGCGAGATCGAAAAGTGGACGCACGCCTTCACACACGTCCCCGAAAAAGCTGTCCCCTCGACGATGGCTCTGGAGGACAGTGTCAATGAGTTTTCGTGCCTCCTGCGGCCTGCGCTCAATGCAGTATTCGCGGAGTGACTTGCCCCAGGCGATGGCAAATTGCAGCCACGACGGCCAAGCCGGGTCAAGCAGCGCCTCCATCTCGGTCAGCGCTCTTTGCGCCGCATCACGGTCGGCGAGATACGCGAATGAGTACACGGTTGATGTCAATGACCTGAACACCCAGAATCGATCGTCCAGGCTGCGAAACAGCTCGGCCGCCCTGAGTCCCGCCTCGGCCTGGCGTTTCATGTCGGTCATCATCCGCAGGTCTGCGACGGCGAACGACAAACGCGCGGCCAGTCGCGGCGGCGTCGATTCGTCCACCCAGGGTTCGATGGCCCGGTACAAACGCGCACCTTCGTCATTGAAGCCGTGTGCATCCCAGAGCATATCGGTGGCGGCGGCGAGCGCCACGGCGATCTGGCGATCGCCACCGGATCCCATCGCCCAGGCCGCGGCCGCACGCACATTGTCCAGATCGGGCGCGATGCGACGCATCCGCGCCAGCGGCTCCTCGAAGGGATCGTCACCGGCCAGGGTGTCGGCGATCGCCTGTGCATGCCGCCTGCGGATCGCTTCGAGCGATCCTGTGGCGGCCAGCCGCTCCAGCGCAAAAGCACGGCTGCTCTCGAGCAGCCGATAGCGCTTTGCCTCGCCGCCCTCAACGAGGACCAACGACTTGTCGACCAGGGAGGCCAGGTGATCGAGCACTGTCCACGTATCGATCGCTTCGTCGGCCGCCACGAGTTGCGCGGCCTCCAACGAGAACGTGCCCATGAACACGCCGAGCCGGTCGAACACCGTCTGCTCCGCTGCCGTCAGCAGCCCGTGGCTCCACTGCAGCGCCGCGCGCAGCGTCTGATGCCGCGGCAGCGCCGTGCGGCTGCCCGCCGCCAGCAGCTTCAGCCGCTCGCCCAGGCGCTGACGCACCCCGCGTACGCCCAGCAGCGGCACCCGCGCCGCGGCCAGCTCGATCGCGAGCGCCATCCCATCGAGCCGCCGGCAGATCTCGACCACGTCCTCCACGTTCCCGCCGTCCACGGCGAAGCTTGAATCGACGGCCTGGGCGCGCGCGACAAACAGCTGCACCGCACCGTAGCTGGACGCTGCACTCGCGTCCGCGCTGGGGGGCACCGCCAGCGCATTGAGCCGACTGATCTGCTCTTGAGCAATGTGCAGCGGTTCCTGGCTCGTAACGAGCAGCCGCACGCCCGGGGCGCCCGCCACGATCTGCGCGGCCAGTTCGGCCACAACTTCGAGCAGGTGCTCGCAGTTGTCCAGCACCAGCAGCAGCCGCTGGTCCCTGAGCACCTGCACCAGGGACGCCAGCGCGGTCTCCTTCAGCGCCATGGGGTGCCCCAGCACCCGCGCCACCGTGGGCACCACCAACTGCCCATCCGCCAGCGGGGCCAGCTCCACGAGCCAGGTGCCGTCGGCATAGCGACCGCGCACGGCGTGGGCCACCGCTTGCGCCGCCCGGGTCTTGCCGAGACCTCCAGGGCCTACCACGCTCACCACGCGATGAAGCTCCAGCAGCCGGGCCAGCGCCGCGACGTCCTCCGCGCGTCCGTACAGCGGTGGCAGCTGCGCGGGCAGATTGCCCCCGGACTGGGCCGATGCGGTTGCGGCGTGGAACGTTTGCCTCGCCGATCCTGAATCCGACGCCACCGCCCCTTCGATGGGGATTCCAAATACATGCAGCGGCTGCCCGATGTTGCGTACCGCGTGCTGGCCCTGGTCCACGAAGCGATGAGCGCGCCGCTCTCCCAGCGTGTTGCGCACCGAGTCCGATACCGAGATGCCGCCCTCGAGCGCCAGCGCCTGCAGGCGCGCCGCCACGTTCACCCCGTGGCCGTAGACCGAGCCGTCGGGCTTCTCGATGACGTCGCCCAGGTGCACGCCGATGCGAAAGCGCAGGTGTGCAGCCTCGGGTTGGCCAGTGCCCGCACGCGCAAGCCGTCGCTGGACGGCCACGGCCGCATCCACTGCACCGGCGGCGGTCTCGAACACCGCCAGCACCGAGTCGCCGGCCGTATCGACGATGCGCCCGCCATGTTCGGCGACGCGCCCGCGAAAGACCTGGCGCGCCGCATCGAGTTCGGCCACCGTCGCAAGCTCGTCCTGCGCCATCCGACGCGAGTACCCCGACGCGTCGGCGCAGAGAATCGCCATCAACCGATGCCGCAAGCCCAAATCGTTCACGAGGCACTCCCGCCCGTATGCGAGCAGCATCGTAGTCCTCGCATGGGGCCGTGTCACTCCTGCAGCGCGCACCGCCGGACCGCTCGCCACGACGACAAGACCAACGCCAAGGCGTGCAGATTCGGCCAGCCACTGCTCTCCATCGGCGACGGCGCGAGCCTGGACGATGACATTGTGGGGCTGCTTCCGGGCGGCGAACTCGTCGCCTCGGATGTCCGGACTGGGTCGGAACCGCCAGCTCGGTTCGCGCCGTTGAACGACCGGAGTCGGTCTTGACCCGCCGCATGATTGGGGTGCCCCAAGGACCGTTCATGGCCGTGACTGCCTGTTCGCCAAACTCGCCGATAGCCGCCCTTGGCCAACAGCGTGACCACGCCGAAGGTCAGCTACCAAGCGCGCTTGCGAACGCGTCTTCGCGCGGGCCTGTCGGCGGCCTTCACCGCATCGCTGCTGATGCTCGTCGGTTGCGCCAACCGGCCGATCAACCCCCCAATCCAGCAGGCCGATGCCAGCAGCGGCTATCGGTTCGAGACACGCCAAGCGCAGGTCAAGGACAAGGACGCGCTGGTCATCCTGGCTTTCTCGGGCGGCGGCACGCGCGCTGCCGCGTTTTCCTACGGCGTCCTCGAATACCTGCGGCGCACCGAGATCGTCACGCCGAAGGGCAGAGGCCGCCTGATCGGCCAGGTCGACATCATCACGGGCGTCTCGGGCGGCAGCTTCACCGCGCTGGCTTATGGACTGTACGGCGACAGACTGTTCGACGACTACGAGCAGCGCTTTCTGAAGCGCGACGTGCAGGGCGCGATCGTGTCGCGCTCGCTGAACCCGGGCAACTGGGCCAGACTGTCATCCAGGGATGGGGGCGCTCGGAGCTGGCCTCTCAGCTCTATGACGAAGTCCTGTTCAACAACGCGACTTTCGGTGACCTGAACCGCGGCAAGGGGCCGCTGATCCTCGCTACCAAGCCCATCCAGCTTGAACAGCTTTCAGCCTCCCTTAGGCGACTGCTCGGCCCGGCTTGACCGGACCCAGAGAGGAGTTTGGTTTTCGGTAGTGTCATGGTGGAGGCTCCGGCACGACAGCGGCCCAAGGGCAGGTGTTGGACAGCCAAGGGAGAAATCGCGGAGGTCATTGCAGGGGTTGCATTGGATACAGCTCGTAGCGAAGCGGTCCACTGCTGGCGGGGGCTTGCTGTCAACGGGCCGAGACGAAAGGGGCGCGGCACACGTCGATCGGCACTTGGCAACTGAAGCGAGAGAGCGTGATGACAAATCGACAAATCGACAAATCGTCCGGGCCGCCGGTACAAAGGCCCATGAGGCCGGATTGAAGCGTCCATCCTGTGGTGGCGGCCGCGGTTGCCTCCGCACCGTCGTCAACGGGGCGCACTTGCACGCACACCTCGTCAAACGGGAGCGGCTTAAATCCTGAAGACCTCCTGTCAAGCGTATTTCAATGCCCTGCAAAGTCGGCGACGCGCGCAAAATTGTGCTGGCGTCACGCCCTTCAGTGTCTTCCGCTCGACGTGACGACTCTGGTCCTTGGATGAGAATTCGTCGGAGGACCCTTTCTGGCGGCAACCGAACGACGCCGACGCCGCTTGATTTCGCGCTCCTTGGTCGGCCGCTGCCAAGATCGCACTGCGATTGGCCGCCGGAGAGTGCTAGTCTGCCTCTCTTGGCGTCCCGAGCTGAACGTAGAGCTCATCAGCTCCTTGAACGGGGCTCTCGGCGACGCATGATCGAGTCGCTCCGGGCAGGGTCTCCCTGCGCACGGCGCATGCAGAAGGCCGCCTCACCCGAACGATGGTCGAGCTTCTGGTTGAGCATTGCGGCGCACCGCACCGGTTTATCGAGCGGTTGCGTTTGACAGCCTTTGCTTGCCGCGCGCATTCACCCAGGCAGTGGCTGCCGTGGCTTGAGCCGGGTTGATGTCCCGACAAGTGGTGTAAGTCTTCTTTCACTCGCTGCGCGGCAAGGCGCGTAGGGCGTAGCCCGAAGCGGCTTGCCGCGCAGCGACCGCTCTCTTCGGGGGTGGCCATCGTGAAGACCGGATAAGTTTGAGGTGCGACCCACCAAACTTGTCTTGAAGGAAATCACGATCACCAACCCAACTATGGCATTGGCCGAGCTCGCTGAGAAGGGAGCCGATGTCGACGTCCTGCGCCAGATGGTTCAGTTCATGGCCCAACGCCTCATGGAACTGGATGTCGAAGGCCGCTGCGGCGCCGCCTACGATGAGAAGAATCCCGAACGCCTCAACAGCCGCAACGGCTACCGTGAGCGCACCTGGGACACCCGAGCCGGCAGTGTCGAACTGAAGATCCCCAAGCTGCGCCAGGGCAGCTACTTCCCCGAATTCCTGGAGCCAAGGCGCACCGCCGAGAAGGCGCTCACCGCCGTCATCCAGGAAGCCTACGTGCAAGGCATCTCCACCCGCTCGGTGGACGACCTGGTCAAGTCGCTGGGCATGAGCGGCGTCTCCAAGAGCCACCCATTAGCCCCCGTGTAAATAGGGGCCAGCACATTTCTGCGGGTGTCCCCCGCCATCTATTCGCTTCCCCCCGTGTAAATAGGGGCCAGCACATTTCTGCGGGTGTCCCCCGCCATCTATTCGCTTCGTTTCCCTTCCAAAGCCTGCGCTCCCCAATCTTCGAGTTCGACACGCACTTGGTTTTCGAACGGTGGTAACGCCGTAGCGCACCAGTCACCCATCAGGATCAAGGCCTACGCGCCTTGCGGTGCTCGGCCCCTGGCTGCATTGGCAGCCCCAGAAAACCCTCTGTTCCCCACCGTGTCCAAACCTTGCAGCCAGCGAGCCGGCTGCACAGATCTGTGGCTTCACCGAATGGTGATCCAGCTCCTTGTGGCTCACGGTACGGGCGCAACGAACTTATCGAATTGGGCGGGATCGACGTCGGTGTGTAATCAGGTCGATGGTTCTGCCAGCTTTTGTACGACATTGTCGACGCCGTCCCATTGATCATTTCAGCTCGTGTCTTACGAGCGCCGCCTCATCCGAAGGGCGCCGCCTCATCCGAAGGCTTTCGCAACGTCGAATGGCTGTCCATGCTTGATCACGTGATAGCAGGCCCGTGCTAGCTTGTGCGCCACGGCCTTGATTGCGACGACGCTCAAGCTACTGGCGCACTTCTTCTGGTACCAGCGCTTGATGGTGGCGTCGAAGCGCACCGCAAAATGCGCCGCTTCGATGAAGGCCCAGGCGAGAAACTTGTTGCCGCACTTGGCGTTGCCTTCGCCCTTCTTCTTGCCATTCGATTCGCGACGGCTGTCGACCATGCGGGCGTAGGAGGCGAAGTGGCCGGGGTCAGAGAAGCGGGCGATGTCTCCAGTTTCCAGCGCAATGGTCAGCGCCAAAATATCGCCGATGCCGCTGACGGTCTTGAGCGCCTTGAAGTCTTCGCGCAGTTTGAGTTTGGACAGGATTCCCCGCTCGAGCTGTTGAACCTGCTCGTCGATGCAATCCATTACCGCCAGGGTTGCCTTCACGGCCTGCTTCTGTTCGTCAAGCAGTTCCATGGCATCGACATCCTTTGGCTCCATGCGCTTGATCGAGTCGCCGCTCATGCGCGCGCCGAGGTTGCGCGCAATGAGGTTGTGTATGCTCAGGATCTGGGTGGTGCGCTGTCGCACAAGTTGGCTACGCTTGCGCAGCAGGTCGCGGACGGCGCGCTGCTCGCGAGGGTAGATATGACCCACTGGCAGGATGCCGAGACGCAACAGGTGAGCGAGGTGGCGCGCGTCGCTGAGATCGCCACCGTGCTTAAGCCCGTCGTATTGTTTGACCGCAGCGGTGTTGACCAGGTGCACGATGAAGCCGGCATCCTGCAGCCCGTCTACCAGCCAGTACCAGTTGTAGGTCGACTC
>NZ_JBPJZT010000036.1:0-21471 GCF_051216375.1 Variovorax glacialis
ATGGCCGGTCTCCTTGTTGCTGACGACGCAAGTCACAGCATGTAGCTCTGCGTCCCTGGACGCAACCTACATGTTGGAGACCGGCCGCCTGTCTACTGGGCGGCGACCATCATGTCTTACATGGACACCCGCCGTTGTGCAAGCGATGTAGCGATGAAGGCAATCAGGTACTGGCTGCAGTCTTACATTCGGCCTTTGATGCAGGTTCAACCTGCGGGCCCTGATGGAATTCGCCAAGAACTGCCTCATCTAGTCGGCGCGCTTTGAGCGCAAGACATTATTCAGGTTTGAGTTCTTGCGGTCCGACCTGTCGTGCCATCACCTCGTCATCAACCTGCGCAACCTTCGGTGCACCTTCTTGAACTAATTCATTTGCGGCTGTGGCCGGGTGCTGACGTGACCCGGTTGATAGGCTTGACCATGAGCCAGAATCGCCCACGCAGTTCGAGCCATCTTGTTGGCTAAGGCGACCACCGCGACATTGGCATGACGTCGCCTGCTCAGTTCCTCAGCCCAGGGATTCGGCTGCCTCGATCTGAACAACACCGATCTGGCGCCATGAATCAGTAATGTGCGCAGGTACGGATCCCCGCGTTTACTGATCGTGCCTAACTGAATCTTGCCGCCCGTTCCTCGCTGCTGCGGCACCAGCCCTATGAACGATGCCAGTTCGCGCCCCGACTTGAAGGAGCGAACGTCACCCAGCGTGGCCACCAGTGCGCTCGCAGTCAAGGGGCCAATGCCTGGGATCGCCAACAACGAGCGGCAACTGGCTTCCTGTTTCGGCCAAGCCGCTATTCTTTTCTCGAGAGCCGAAATCTGTTCGTCCAAGCTGTGGATACGCGCGAGTTGCTCTCGCAGCACGTCCATCAGCAATCCGGGCACACAACCCTCAATGTCAGCCATTCGGTTTTGCAGTTCGGCCAGGCCGGCCTGCCTGCCCGTTCTCAACGTCACGCCAAACTCGTACAGCAGACTGCGCAACTGGTAGATTTGCATCGTCCGGAACTTGGTCAGTTGAGTGCGCACTCGGTGCAGCCCCAGCACCGCCTGCTGTTCTTCACTCTTGACCGCCACCGTACGCATGCCAGGCTGCTGAACGGCTGTCCAAATCGCTCGAGCATCAGCAGCGTCCGTCTTGTTGGTTTGCACAAAGGGTCGAATGAACTTGGCATGCAGCAACACTGCCTCGTGGCCGAGCGCGCGGATCTTGCGCGCCCACCAGTGCCCACTGCCACACGCCTCCAGCGCTACCCGCCCTGCAGAGCTCTTCGACAGGAACTCGATAAGTTCCGCCCGGCTGAAGCGTCGATTCACGATCTCACCCGTATCGACATCGACCCAGTACATCTGAAATACGCGCTTTGCGACATCAAGACCATACGTCGTGCGATTCATTTCGGCCCCTCCGTTCGTGAGGTGGTGGATGGAGACGCCACTTTGGCACCGTTCGGTTCCGGAGGCATCTCTATCCTTGCCCATCACGCCCCGAGGGGAGCGGCGGGTGTCCATCCCATCTAGTGCTCCGTGCGCAGCGTAAGTGTGACATGGATCACTTGCGGAGGCCCGGCAAAGGGCCGCAAGATCGCCGATTTGCTGACCGCTGACGGCGTCAGGCCCAGCGCCGCCGAGGCCGTCGCGAAGCTTCCCAACTCCGTCGCCCGCACAAAGATGCTGATGCTCCGAAGATGCTCCATGCCGTTCCTCCATGCGAGCGTTAGTCGACACCCGGAAAGGACTGCGCGCGGAGTGAACGAGGTGAATTTATTTCACGTCATGTGTGTCACTCGCGGGCTGGCGTGATCGGGAGCGCCCACCTGAGCTGACTGCAAATTGATCGAAAGAGAAATCGGCAATGAGCACGCGGCGCTTGGTTGGACTTTGGGTTCTGCTCACGTGTCTGGTCGCCATGCCGATGGCCAGCGCCAAAGACTTCCCGATCAAGCCAATCCATCTCGTCATCGGCAGCGCGACCAGGCTCAGTCATCGACGTCGTTACCCGTCAGATTGCCGAAGGCTTGGCGACGGAGCTTCGGCAGCCCGTGGTTGTCGAGAACCGGTTTTCGGGCGGCGGCATCGTGGCGCTGCAAACATTGAAATCCAGCCCGGCCGACGGCTACACATTGAGCATCGTCGCCATGCCGCAGATGAGCGTGAGCCCCAGCTTGTTCAAGCAGTTGCCCTATGACCCCGCCAAGGATTTCACGCCCATCGGCATTCTGTACCGCGGACCGCAGTTCCTTGTTGTCAACCGGACTGCTCACCCCTATCACTCCTGTTTCTGAATCCAACGCTGCCATGCCATGAACGGCACCATCAGCTTTCCTCGCTTCGAGGGAACGAGCAGCGCCGGATCCGTTTCCTTAAGGAAGCGAGCTTGATACGGCTCTGGAATCGTGTGGACCAGAGCATTGAGCCGTCCACCAGAGTGCACAGGCCGAACCTTGTCGATCAGAATTTTCTGCCTGTGCACACTTCAGTCCTCGATCAGATCGACGAGTATCGTAGAAGAAAGTAAACAGGGTCTTCCGCACTTTGTGTGACGCGGATGTGGGGATGCGGGAACGGTCTGGCTCGCGCCCTTCAGCGTGCCGATTATTAGTGCTTTCTTGATGACAACGACACTGCACCCGGCCAGCCGCTGACAGCGCGGCTGCGCTGGGCGCTGCGGCGTAGCAAGGTCTTGCTCATTGTGGCGAGTCCAGGTGTCAGCGGATCCATGTGGATTCCGAAAGAGATCGAGAAAGTCCTCTAGAAAGGAAGAAAGACATTTTTCCGATCAGCATCCAACGCGGACTGGAGCGCGCAAGCCACCTCGCAACTGCGCAACCTTCACTCCACGGACTTGGAGAACGTTCATGTCCTGCGACGCGCCATCGAAGCGATCTATCATGGGCGTTCCGCGTCATTTCGCAGCCCCCTCGGATCTTTGCGACTCATCGGGGAATCGGTTCACTCGCCTCGCTGTCAATATCGCTACACAACGTCTCGCCAAGGACTGGCATCTGTCCCTCAATGAGCCGCGTTCGGGCCGCTTGCACTGCCGCTTTGTGAACGACTTCCGGCACGATGCGTCCGTTTAGATAGTCGGCGACCAAGGCCTCGGCGGCTTCAAGAAAAAGGGCCATGGCGTATCCTCCCGGCCCCAATGGGCATAGACCTCACTGGCGAGCACCCGGACGGAGGTGCAGCCCGATCAATCGGCATCTTCCGGTGCAAATGCGAGTTCAAGCTCGTCGAGAGCCTTCCGCGCGAGACGCAGTGCTTCCACGACCTGTTCGGGCGTCGCTGGTGGCATGTGCGGCGCCGCGTGCAGGGCGTTCTTAAGGCGCTCGCAAGAAGCCTCCCACATCAGAATTCCGCGCCGCCGCTCCATGTTCAGTTCCGTCATGCGACGTTCCATTCCCGGCAAGGCCGAGAGCGACCAGCGTGCGCGCTCTGAAGGCATCCGTCGATCGGCGAGCGGGCGGCCCCACTCGCGTATCCGGTAGAGCTTTCAAAGTGCTCACGGGCTTCTGCCATTCAGAGACCGTCCTCGCGGGCGGTTGCTCGTCGCGCCGCCAAGGCGCCGCCACGCGCCGAGTAGAATTTGGGACAGCCGCCAGCATCGATGAGCCGCCGCGCGCTAAGTCGCCAAACGCACGGGAAGTAGCCTGTCGTACTCGTTCTTGACCACCGCGTAGCACTCGCAGGAGCGCCGCTCGAGCCCTTCCCGGTCCAGCACCGAGACGTGACCGCGCGCATAGCTGATCAGACCGGCCCTCTGCAGCTTGAGCGCGCCTTCGGTGACGCCTTCGCGGCGCACGCCGAGCATGTTGGCGATCAGTTCCTGCGTCATCACGAGTTCATTGCCCTGCAGCCGGTCCAGGCTCAGCAGCAGCCAGCGGCACAGTTGCTGATCCAGCGAGTGGTGCCGGTTGCAGACCGCCGTTTGCGCCATCTGCGTGATCAGCGCCTGGGTGTAGCGCAGCAGCAAGTGCAGCACCGGACCGGATCGGTTGAACTCGTCCTTCATCACCTGCGCCTTCAGCCGAAAGCCCTGGCCCGCGCTTTGCACCACCGCACGGCTGGGCGTGGATTCGCCCCCCATGAAGAGAGAGATGCCGACGAGGCCCTCGTTCCCGACGACAGCGATCTCGGCTGAGGCGCCGTTCTCCATCACGTACAACAGAGAGACGATGGAGGTGGTCGGAAAGTAGACATGGCTCAGCGTGATGCCCGACTCATACAGCACCTGGCCCAGCGGCATCTCGACCCATTCAAGCTCCGGCTGCCAACGTTGCCACTCGCCGTCTGGCAGCGCTGCAAGCAGTTGGTTCACTTTCGGCTCGGACGCAGCGGCCATTAGTTCCTCCTGGGGGTGCTTCGAGGATGACCCTGTGCGCGCTCCACATGGCACACTTTTAGTATAGGCATGGGACGTGAGTTTTGCCAATGTTGCTGGGCATCGCGGCTGTGGTCCCACTTCGAAAAATCAGTGCGAGCCAGACCGCTTGATCGACTCGGTGAGCGCAACGCCGATAGCCTGCCCGTTGTCCTTGCTGCCCTTGCTTGAGCTGAAGAAGTAGCTCGCGACCTGCTGCGCATTGGCATCCACGTAGCCCACGACGATCCAGATCGAGCCCGAGCAGAATGTCGCAATATTCGGATCGAACTTGAAATATCCGGTGAGCAGCGCGAAGCGCCCAGGCCAGCGTCAAGGCCATCAGCAGCGCAAAGCCGACCAGGATGCACAGGCCGAGCACAAACACGCTCTCGTTGCAGCGAAACATGTGTCGGGCATCCGAGGTGTCGGCGATCAGGGCTGCATCGGCCGCATTGATCTCGCTCTTGATGACGTCGATGTCGAGCTCGCGCATGCGCACGCCAAGGAATCCTCCGCGCCCTTGATCCGAACGACCTGCTCGCCACTCAGACGGCCGACAGACAGTGCCGAGCAACGCCGCTTTGGCTCGCATCAGGATTGCCCGGCAGCGCACTTGCCAACTGCAAGTTGGCGACGAAGCGGTCAGCACCGAGCCTGACGGCAAGATCTGTCCGATGACCCTGGATTGGCGGTGGGCCGGCGCCGGCCCGGCGGCGGTCGCGCGGAAGCCGTTACAGATCTCGGGACGGCCTTTGGCCGGCCGCGACTTCGTCGGCCCAGACCTTGAAGCCCTCGAGCGTGTTCGGGCCGAACGTGGTGGATAGCGCGACATCGCAGGCGTCGCGCCCGCGTGCAATCGGCACGCGGCCGATCCGCGGTGTGTTGTTGCGCGCGTCAAACGTGTACCAGCGGTCGCCGACGAACGCCTCGAACCAGCCGGCGAAATCCATTGGCCCGTAGGCGGCTCGGTGCCGACGTCACCCAGATAGCCGGTGCAGTACCGCGACGGTATGTTCATGCAGCGGCGAAACGCGATCGCCAAGTGCGCGTAGTCGAGGCAGACACCCTGACCTTCCCGGTAAGCCTCCAGAGCGGTGCGCGTGCTGCGTGCGTGCTGGTAGCCGAACTTGATGTGGTGGTGCACGAAATCGCAGATCGTCTGCACGCGCGCCCAGCCGGTCGGGCTGGCTCCGAAGCGCTGCCACGCGATCTCCGACAACTCGTCGGTGTCGCAATAGCGGCTGCCGAGCAGGTAGGCCAGCGTCGATTCCGGAAGCTGTTCGACCGGCGTCTGCACGGCCGACAGCACCACGATGTCCGGAACGCCGGTGTCATTGACCAGTGCATCGGTGGACGAAGCAGCCCTGCGGCGCCACGATGCGGCTGCACCAGTTGCCGAAGCGCGGTACGCTGTGCCGGGCACCGAGGGGCTCGTCACCAAATGATCGGCCCGCACCAGATCGGACGCCCGGGAATAGTGGATGTTCAGCGCCAGCACCATGGGCGTTGGCTTGGGCACTGGTAGGCCATTTCGAAACCAACGCGGATCTGCATGCAAGCTCCTGTTGCTTCTCTGTTCCCACGCAACCCACGTGCCACCATCGCTGACTATCGCTGGTTCACCTGCCGATACCGATGACCAGCTTCTCCTCCCATGGCGGATCCGACGGCCCAGGCCATACGCTTTCGGTGAGCTTGTCACGTTAAAGAATCTTGCGATAGAGCGAGGCGCGCAGCAGATGGCGCTTGAGTTCGATCCGACACTGCTTTGTTCCCGTCCGACGGCCCGCGAACGTGCGATGGGCCCAGCCTGCGCAGGATGATCAACGACTGGCGCAGCGGGACGTTCGTGAGATCGGACGAGACGCGAAAAGAGCATGACGAATGAGTGAATGACTACCCTGTTTCTGCCGCCGTGAGCCAAACGTCCGGCGTGCGCCCGGTGTTTCAGGACAATTCACGCGCTGTTCAGTCAGCACAGCCCGACGCGCGCTCGTCCCACACGGCAAGCTCGGCGGCACAGGCACCATTTCGTTCATCATGTGGAAGTTTGATCGTGGATCGCATCGCCAAGTGAAATCTGAGACGCGGCGCAGCAGTCGAGCCCTTCGCTGGGTCATTTTGGCTGTGATCGCTATCTTGCTCGCAGTTTCAAGTTACAGCTACTTCGCACAGCGAACGGATGCGAGAGCCACCGACCAGAGTCCCACCCAAACGGACCCGCAAACAGCACCTGCTAGCTCCGAGAAGCAGTGATGCTAGAGAGTTCCTGAACCACCAACCCCACCTTGGTGGACGGCGACACTCATCTTGGCCGTCGTCAGAACGACGAGCCACCGGCGGCGCCGGTTTGGTGGTGGTTGACGATGACGGGTTCAGGTCTCAAGAAGAGGTCGGCCCCCGTGTCTGGTCCCCAATCACCGATCAGCAGGTATGCCTCTACCAGCTACCGGCCTGAGGGCGAGATCCAGAGCGTACGCGCGCTCGACAGGCCGCGATTGCAAATCGGCTGCTGTCGAAGGTGCGTAACTCCGAGACCGTAGAGCGCTACGCGGGCCGCCCTGGGCACGCCGCGGCGCCAGCCCCGCGAGGACGGCGGCGCTTGCGTGCGCCGGCTCAAAGGAGCCGGTGGCTACGGCCGATGCGGCATCCCGGGAATCAGGCATTCACCTGGACGCTGCGGATACCACAGGCTGCTTGCAGAGCGGGCGCCCCTTCTCTCAAGGGTTCTGGCCCGGCTTTTGGGAGCCTTGACCGGGCTGTTGTCCAGGCTGCTGCTCGCCAGGATCCTGCTGCTGCTGACCGGGATTAGACGGCTGATTGCCGATTTGGTTGGGGTTCTGGGCTTGTTGGTCTGCCATGTGACTGCCTCTTTAGTGCATCGGAGCAAAGGCACTCCGGTGCCGGCATGGACATCTGTTCGTCCCACCCCAGTAATCGCACAACCAGTCATTTCGTAGGACGGATTGTCGTTTTGAGCGCCGCAGCTTCAGTTGGCCGATTAGGGCCTCGTGCGTTGGTGTCGAAGAGGACGCCGCCCTCCTGGTGCACTCCGTACTCGCGACCACGAATCTCAAATTTTCTCCTGCTGTGGCGCTTCCATTCCTGCGCAATTGGAACATCACTTATGCTTTTTTGGTTTCTTTTCCGGTTTTGTTGCTATTGTTAATTACAGATGAGACCGCATTTTGAAGCGCCCTGAAGAAAGCCGTCATTCCCGCGTCATCGAGATTTCGAACCTTGAAGTAAAAAAACTGGTCGTCAATTGGGCGGGTATATTCAAACGAGCGAATTTGTATTCTCAAGTTTTCGGTGTCCTGGCGTCGACCTTTTCAAGCTGGATAACACTAGGCACCTACTGGCGAACGCAAGTTGGATTTTGGGCAATCCCTCGTGAAAACCTCACTGTAATTGGATTTGCATATCTTTACTGCATAACACTCCTTTATACCCTTATAATTACCTATGTAACGCGGTGTGTTTGCATAGCTCTATTTTTACGGAGCTTAGTTGCTAACTCGATCTTGCACCTGTTTCCATTCCATCCGGATGGCTGCGGTGGCCTGCAGCCAATAGGGCGTCTAGGGCTGCGCAATCAATACAGCTTAAGCGTTCTTGGTGTTAACGTAGCTATATTGACGGCTGTGACCGTCGAATTTCTTGTTCCGGCAACCGCACTGTACTCTTTGGTTGGGGTGGCAATCTTTGCCTATGTTATACTTGGGCCGACAGTATTTTTGGGTCCATTACTCCCTTTTCGAAAAGGAATGGAGGATATAAAAATCAGGTTGACAAGTGAGGTTGCAAAACGACTTCAACAGGAATTTCGGGCTATCCGTAGCGGACTTGGGTCAAAGGCGCCATCAAAAGAAGACGTTGAAGTTCTAGAGAGACTCAAGAGACTCACCGAGATAATACGGGATTTGCCGGTATGGCCGTTCGATGCGCGCACTCTTCGACGTTTTGCTAGCGTTTATGTTGCGCCGCTCGCGTTGACCCTCGTGACCAAAGCTGCCGCCGAATTTCTCCCACGGCTATTGCAATATTTTTTCTAAAAGCAGCAGCCTCTGACGCTTGAGTTGTGGCTTGATCCGCACGCCCTGTGCTGGTGTAAATTGACGGCTTTGAGCCCGAAGTGCAGCCCGAACACGAGAAGCAGGGCTTGTGGGTGTTGGTCCACAAAACTGCCTTACTGCGCGAGCCATGGGCCTCTTTCCGCGGCCACCGGGTACGTGCGCCGTGTCAATCTGCACTGATCACACTGCCCTGCTCCGACTCTCACTTTTGCAAGTGCTTGTCGTGATTGACGATTTTCTGGGCGATCTGGTCAATTTATCGAAAAAATACTACAAGGGCTTCCCACTGACTCGCAAGCGGTCGGCCTTGCCGTCCTTCATTCGGACGACCGCCGAGTGAAAATGGGGCTTGACGCCGAATTGTCGGCAACAGCTGTGATTGGCGAATACAAGTCGCGGACTGGCTGAACTGCGAACGGTCACTGCTGCAGCACGCCGTGGCTGCGGACTCCGGGGTCCCTTGCCTTTCGCGGCATCAATGCAAAAGTCGTGGCGGTGACCGGCCAGGATTTTTCGCCGGGCGCGTCGGTCAGCAGTTCGTAGAAGTCCGGACTTGCCCACTCGGCGCTGGCGGCTGCGGCTTCGAAGCTCTCCAGGGTCGGGCCGACAAAGGCGCCGCTCTTGTTCCGAGGCATGGGATAGGTCATCTTGTGCTCGAGCGCATAGGCAAGTTCGACGTAACCGATCGACCCCTTCGTGTAGTTGACGTAGCGCGCCATGCCGTCGTTGCCGCTCCCGCCGGCTCCGCCGGGCCACTTCACCATCGTTCCTTCTCCAACCTTCGTCTTCCACTCCTCGCTGACTTTCGAGAGGTAGTTGACGAAATTGAAGGTGGTCCCCGAAGCGTCCAGCCGGTGCATGGCCGCGATCTTGAGATCCGGCAGCTTGACGTCCGGATTGAGGGCGGCGATCGCCGGGTCGTTCCAGTTCGCGATCTTGCCGAGATAGATGTCGGCCAGAAGCTCGCCGGTGAATCGCAGCTGGCCTGCAGCGATCCCGTCAACGTTCACGACCGGCACGACGCCGCCGACCACAAGCGGGAACTGCATCAGGTCGGCTGACTTCAGTTCATCCGGCGGCAATGGCTTGTCTGAGGCGCCGAACGCCACACGGCCGCTCTTGACCTGCTGGATGCCGCCGCCGGACCCGATGGCCTGGTAGTTGACTTTGACGTCGGTCTTGGTGTGATAGCCCGAAGCCCATCGAAGCATGACCGGATTGACGAAGGTCGAGCCGGAGCCGACGATGTCCGTTGCGGATGCCTGCTGTGCCAACAAGAGCGTGCCGGCCGTACCAAGAGCCGCCAGGAAAGTGCGGATGTCATTCGGTGTTGTCATGGTAGTGACTCCTCGCAAGCGGGGCGCGAGTATGAACGACGTCCCAAGCCTTGCCAACACACCGAATGGTCGAGATCCACCATAGCTTTAGGCCGGTCGGGGTGGGGGATCTGGAAACCGGATGCCTTCCAGCGTGAAAGTGCAACGCGGGCCGAGAGAGACATCCCCCGCGGTCATGGTCTCCCTGTCGCGCTTCTTTTCGTTGATGTGCTGGGCCAGCCAGCGCATCCAGGTTGATACCGGGGCGATCGCCGTGGGAGCAATGCGACGCTGTGCGCACTCGGCAACGATCAGCGCCGCAGCGATGAATGTCGCCCCGACGAATCCAAGGGCATGGTGATCGAACCATGTGATGACCGCTGCGCCAACCAGGCCCGACATCGACACGCCGACATAGACCGCGGCCGAGTTCATGCCCAGCAGGACCGGCGCGGCGGTCGGAATGATGCCGATAAGCCGGTGTTGCTGCGGCACGAGCATGCCGGAGCCGCAGAAGCCCCAGAGGACCAGCGCGGGTACGGCGCTTGCCAGCGAGGCCGTGCTCCAGGGCAGCAGCGCAAAGTCCAGCGCGACCAAGACAAGGGCCGCATTGATGACGCGGCGACTGCCGAATCGGTTCGTCAGACGGCCGGCGACCAGGTTGCCGGCGGTCGCCGCCGCGCCCCAGAGCAGCAACAGGGCTGCCAGCACGTGAGGGCTGCCCCGCGTCGCCCCTTCGAAGCTCAGCCCGACGTAGGTGTAGACGAGATACAGACCGGCGAACGCCAGCCATGTCGTCAGCAGCGTCAGAACCACCCGCACATCGCGCAAGTGCTCGAGACGCTGGGCCAGACTGGGGACCGGCGTGACCGGGACGTCCGACAAGCGCCATGCCACGCCTGCCGCAGCGAACGCACCGATGACGGCAACGCATGCCATCGTCGCCCGCCAATCCAGGCGGCCTCCGATGAGGGTGGCCAGCGGCACGCCGAGCGCCGTCGCGCTGGTCAGACCAGCCACCACCATGGCGAGCGAACGTCCGCGCTGATCGGGCGAGCCCAGTGATGCACCGATGGCGGTCGCCGTCGGGCTGACCATCGCCGCGCCAAGGCCGGCAAGCACGCGGCTCGCCAGCACGAACTCGATGTTCGGAGCCCACGCACTCATGACATTGCCGAGAACGAGGATCGCGAGGCCCGCCAGCAACAGGCGCTTGCGCGGCCAGCGCGCGGCCACTTCTGAGACGATCGGTGAAAGCAGTGCATGCCCCACCGCGTAGAACGTGACCATCTGTCCGGCCAGCGCCACGCTCACGCCGAGCGAAGCGGACACCTGGGGCAGGACGCCTGCGACGACGAAGTTGCCGGTGCCGATTGCAAACATGCTCCCGGTCAGCGCGAGGAGGCGCTTGTCCACGTCTGCTCCTCAGAGAAGCGGCGAGTTCGCCATCGCGCGCGCTCAGACAACGCTGACGCTGGGCGCCGCGAACTCTCGACCGACCATCGCGCGGGCGAACAGGTAGCTGCAACGCCCGCGCTCGGACAGCGCATCGAGATCCACGTGGCCGGCGGCATCGCACGGAAATGCAAAGCCGCGACCTTCATGAAACAGCGATCGGAACCGGATCTCGAACCGGGCTGCGGACTTGACAAGACTCAGGTGGGACATGTTGGCGACCTCCGATGGATTGGCATGTCTCCAATCTAGTCGTCGGGGTTCCGCTGAAAAAGGCGTGCCGAATCAACGCGACTTTGCGATTGCCGAAACAATCACCTCGATCCTGCGCCTGGCCGGTTATTGACGCAGCTGAAATAGCGTGTTGTGCCGCATTGCCTTACTGCGCGTTGGCGATTTCCCTAGAGTCGCACTGGGGCAACTGCGATGAAGGCACGAGGTTCGTCGGCCGCCTTCAGGTCGACAAGGAGAGCACATGTTTCAACTTGGCGTGATCAATAGCTGGCATGGCGCGGGCGTGTGGATGGTGTTGAACATGGCCACCGCGCTGCTGCTCGGCTGGTTCGTCGGCTACGAGCGCTATTTCAGCGGGCGCGCTGCCGGCAGCCAGGTCTATTGCCTGGTCTGCGCCACCTCGTGCGCGGTCACCTTGCTGGCCGGCTACCCGACCATGTGGTACTGGGGAAGCAGCGTGAGTACCGCCATTCCGGCCTATCCCACGAAGGTCATCAGCGCCATCCTCACAGGCATCGGGTTCCTGGGCGCAGGCAACGGCATCTGCGCGGACCTCGTGCGCCAGCGGAAGCCAGAGAAAGTACGAGCTGGGATGGCCGATCCTTTTCAGTCCGCCCAGGATGTCTGCGGCGAGGGCCTGGCGCAGCGCGGCGTCGCGTCGCTTCTCCTCTTCGAGGCGGGCCACAGTGCCGTCCTCCAGCCACCCGCAAGCGATCGCTGTCATCGTCGCCGGGGTGTTCCAAGTCGTCGCCCGGATGACTCGTTCGATCTTGTCGACCCATGGCCGCGGCGCGCAGACGAAACCCACGCGCAGACCGGTCGCGACGCTCTTGGACAGGCCCGACACATGATCGTCGACTCCGGCGCCAGCGCCGCCAACGCAGGCGGCGCACGCTCGGCCAGGAACGCATAGGCCGCGTCCTCGATCAGGATCAGTTCATGCCGCCGAGCGAGGCCGATAAGTTCCCGGCGCCGCGTGGCGCTCATGACCCAACCGAGCGGGTTGTGTAACGTGGGCATGGTGTAGACAGCGCGCACCCGCCGTCGCCGGCACAGGTCCGCCAATGCGTCCAGATCGGGACCTTGCCCGGCAGACGGGACCGGCACAAGCTCCAGCCGCTGGGTTTCCGCGATCAACTTGAAGCCCGGATAGGTCAGCGCATCCGCTGCAACCACATCGCCGGGCTCGAACAAGGCCATGGCGGTCGTTGCCAGTCCGTGCAGCGCGCCACTCACAAGCAACACCGTATCGGCCGACGCCGAGACACCGCGGCTGGACAGATGGCGTGCCACCGTCGCCCGCTCATGCAAGCGGCCGCCATGGGGCTGGTATCGCAGCAGGGATTCCAGGTCTCCCGTCGCCGCAAGCTGGCGCAGGGCGGTCCTGAACAACTCGGCCTGGTCCGGCAAGGCCGGATAGTTGAAGCTCAGGTCCACCATGTCCGCGCTCACATGCAGGTCGACACCTTGACCGCGCGGCAGGGGCTCCTTGACGAACGTGCCGCGGCCGGTCTCGCCGCTGACCAGTCCCATCGCTTGCAGTTCGGCGTAGACACGCGTGGCCGTGACCAGCGCGATGCCTTCGCGAGAGGCGAGTTTGCGGTGCGTCGGAAGAAGCGTACCTGGACGCAAGCGACCTGCGCGAATGTCATCCGCGAGCCGGTCGACCAACTGCTTGTAACGGGCAAGTGCCATTGCCTAGTGCATCCACGACAATTGTTCGAGTGTATTCATTGCGGATCGACGATGAGGCGACACGACGTCCTCGATCCAATCGAAGAGCGCTGGCGGCACAAGCCCAGCGATCCCTGTGCAGCATCCGGAGTGCGCGTCCTCGTTCAGCCCTTCCTTCTTCTATGCCTGCAGGTCGTACCGGCCATCATCGCAGTCCTGGGAACAATCCTTTCCAGAGCGCTCTCTAGATGGCGAGGGCGCCCGAGCCTAAAGTGTCCTTGAGGATTTCAAAGGAACTACTCGGAGATCGAAATGAAGTTGTGGAATTACATCGAAGCGCATCACTCAGACTTCGGAGCCGCGCTGTTCATCCTTCCGTGCCTGGTGGCGACATTTTCGATTGCCGGCATTGCATTTGGCGCCGTGCTGCTGTTCAGCTGACAGAGTCGACGGGACGGGCGTCTCACTCCTATGAACCAGGAAAAAAAGGCAGCGCTCGATCTGCCTCGCAATGTCTGCCGCGTCAGCGCGTTCGTGACGCCTCGTCGGACGCTCTACCCTGGCAAGGTCAGGCCCGTCGCAGCAACCATGCAAGGGCGACGCCGCCGGCAACCACTGCAACGACGGTCAGCACAAGGCCGGGGACGTCAGGGCCACCTGATGCAGCGGCGGATTTGTCATGCGGCGCTGCGTTGCCCGGAGGGGTGCGCGACGACTCGGCGAAAGGCGTGAACACGGCGCCGCCCGGATTCGCGTTTTCCTCACGCTGCTGCGTCTTCGGCGCGGCCTCGATGTCGGCCGGCGGGGGCGACGAAGAAGGATGCGAAGGTGTCTACGCCTGCGGTTGGGCCGGTCCGCTCGACTGGGTTTCGGCGGGGACTTCGAGCGTGTTGAAGTCCAGTTCCGCGCCCGGTGCGCACGTGGACGCGCCGAGCACCAGCAAGGCCACGCCGAAGCGGGTTGGGCTGAAGAAGCGATGCATGGTGGCGTCACTTGCCGGCAGGGGCCCCGCTGCGAGGCCGCCGCGACTGGCAAGACCACTCATTCTGGGAAGCGCAGATGACAGAACCATGACCCCGCTCGTGCAGCGACCGCATGACAATGCGGCCGATGGACGAAATCATAGGGCTCTTTCCGACACCGTTCATGCGCGTACCACGAGTGCTGGGCCCCGCGCTCGTGAACGGCCTGGTCGAGCATTTCGCGTCGCTGGCCTCGCAGGACAACAGCTCGTCCGCGAATCTTTCGCACACGTCGATGCTGCAGCCAGGTGACAGTCCTCTGCTGGTCGAATGCGCGGGCCTCATCACGCCGAAGCTGGTCGATTTCGGAGCGCTGATGTTCGGGGAGCGGATCGGGTGGTCGGTCAAGGAGATGTGGGTCAACGTGCTCGACACCGGCGGGCGCCAGGCGATGCACAACCATGCCAACAGCTTCGTCTCGGGCGTGCTGTACCTGACCCCCACGCACCCGGATGCACGGACCGTGTTCATGAAGTCGCCGGGCGGCCACGACTTCGCCTTTCGCAACGACCACGCGCAGACGGCCCCGGGACCCTACAGCGCCGACAAGTGGATCAGTCCCGCGCCGGACCCGGGCGACATGGTGCTGTTTCCGAGCTACCTGATGCACGCGGTGCCGCCGAACCCCGGAAATCGGCGGGTCACGATGGCGTTCAACGCCATCCCCACCCGGCTGGACTCCTGGGGCTACAAGATCAGCTTCGGCGGCTGAGCGATGCGCCACCGGCTCGCCTGTGCGTTGATGGCCGCCTCCGGCTTTGCCGGGCTCGGCTACCAGATTGTCTGGACGCAGCAGAGCGCGCTGTGGCTGGGCCATGAATCGGCCGCGGTGCTGGCCGTGGTCGCGGCCTTCTTCGGCGGACTCGCGCTGGGCTCGCTGGCTGTCGGGCCGCGCGTGGTTCGCAGCGCCCGGCCCGAGCGCTGGTACGCGGCATGCGAAACATTGATCGCGCTGTGGAGCGTGGCGCTGGCGCTGCTGCTGGCGCCGGTCAGCCAGCTCCTGCTCGATGCAAGCGGGCCGCAACCCTCCCCCGTGTGGCAGTGGGGGGTGGCCTTCTTCGGGACCTTCGTCGTGCTGCTGCCGGCCACGGTCGCGATGGGGGCGACCCTGCCCGCCATGGAGCGCGTGATGGCGCGGCTGGGTCACAAAAGGCAGGGCATTGCGGCCCTTTATGCCTGCAACACCTTCGGTGCCGTGATCGGTGTGATCGTCGCCGCGTTCTGGCTGGTGCCGCAGTTCGGCCTGGCCCGCACCGCGCTCGCGTGCGCCGTGCTCAACCTGGCCTGCGCCGCGGCGGCCTTCATGCTGCCGACGGCCGGCTCGGCGGGCGTGCCTCCTGCCACTCGCCCGGCGAGCCCGGCGCCGCTGGCGATCCTGGCCGCCACGGGGATGCTGGGCATCGGCTACGAGGTGCTCGTCGTTCGCGTGCTGAGCCAGGTGACGCAGGACACGGTCTACTCCTTCGCGATGCTGCTGGCCGCGTACCTGGCTGGCACGGCGATAGGTGCTGCCGCGTGGCATCGGGTGAGTGCCAACGCGGGCACCAGCGATCCGGTCCGGACCCGCAACCGGCTGTTCGCGCTGCAAGCGACGAGTTGTCTCCTCGGCATAGGGAGCCTGTGGGGCGCGGACGGGCTGCGCCAAGCCGTCGCCGAACGGTTGGGCCCCGGCATGGCTTCGGCGCTGGCTTCGGAGGCAGCGCCTGCGGTGGCGGCGTTCCTCTTGCCGACGTTGGTCATGGGTGCGTTGTTCGCCCACCTCTGCGCGCAGGCACGGGCCGAAGGCCATGCCTTTGGGCGCGCGCTGGGCTTCAACACGCTGGGGGCGGCCGCGTCCCCTTTGCTGTTCGGCGTGTTCTTGCTTCCGGCGTTGGGGCCGAAGCCGGCGCTGCTCCTGGTCGCTGCCGGCTATCTCGCGCTGTCCCTCCCAAGTGCCATGCCGAGGCCGGCGTTCTGGGCGCCTGCGGCCGCCTTGGTCGCGATCGCTGTGCTGGCACCGCCACTGGCCTTTGTCGATGTGCCCGAGGGCGGGCACATCGTCAGCTACCGCGATGGGGCGATGGCGTCGGTGAGCGTGGTGGAGGATGGCGCGGGCGTGGCCCGGCTGCGCATCGACAACCGGCAGCAGGAAGGCAGCAGCGCCTCGTTGCCCGCCGATGCGCGGCAGGCGCTGATTCCGTTGATGTTGCACCCGGCGCCGCGACGCGCCCTGTTCCTGGGTCTTGGCACCGGGGTGACTGCGATGTCGGCTGCGCAGGACGCTGCCGTGCAGGTCGATGCGGTGGAACTCTTGCCCGAGGTCATCGAAGCGTCGGCGTATTTCACGCAGGCGCTGGCCGGCGGCGAATCCGAACCGGGCCTGCACGTGCTGGTCGCCGACGCGCGTCGCTATGTGCGGACCACCGAGCGTCGCTACGACCTGATCGTGGCGGACAACTATCACCCGGCCCGCAGCGGCACGGGCTCGCTCTACACCGTGGAGCACTTTCGCGCGGTTCGGAGCCGGCTGGCTGCCGGCGGCGTCTTCTGCCAGTGGTTGCCCCTGCACCAGCTCGACATCGAGACCGTGCGCAGCATCGTGCAATCCTTTGTGGCGGTGAACCCGCGCGCACTGGCCGTGCTCGCGACTTTCAGCCTCGATACGCCGGTGCTCGGGCTCGTGGGGCGCGCGGACGACGGCCCATTCGACGTGGCCCGGTTGAGCGAGCGCCTGGCAGGCCGGCCCGGGCTCCTGCGTCGGGGCGACTTCGGCATGGCGGATGCGTTGGGCGTGCTGGGGAATTTCGTCGCCGGGCCGGCCTCGCTGGCCCGCTTCGCGGGTGACGCACCGGCCAACACCGACGACCACCCGGTGGTCGGCTACCAGGCGCCAAGGATCACCTATGCGCCCGATTCGCAGCCGCGCGACAGGCTGCTCGCCGTGCTGCACGAGTTGGCGATCTCACCTTCCGACCTGTTGGGCACCGACGCGGATGCGGATGTGTCGCGACGTCTTGCGGCGTACTGGATCGCGCGCGATCGCTTCCTGGAGGCGGGGCAGTCGGTACGCCCGGTCGCGGATGTGCGGCGCATGCTGGCACAGGTCCGGGAGCCGCTGCTGTCGGTCCTGCGGATCAGCCCGGACTTCCGTCCGGCCTACGACCCGCTCCTGCGCATGGCAGAAACGCTCGCGCGCAGCGACCCTCGCGAAGCCCGCGCGCTGCTGGAGGACCTTCAGCGCGTCCAGCCCGGGCGACCGGAAGCGGGACCGGCACTCCGGCAGCTCGCCGAGCCAGCGCCCTGACCGGGCACACGCAACCGTTCGTCGGTTCGTGCCCCGACGAGGCCCGTTGGCAGTGCTCCGACGCGTGTCCTGTCACGTTCCGGTCATCGCAAATCACTACTTTCGACTACTGCGGCAGCGTGAAGGGCATCACGCGGCTGGTTCTTCCCATCCAGTCCACCCTGACGGAGCTTTGCCGATGAACATCGCATTCACGAAGAACCAGTTTCTCCTTGCCGCGATTGCGGCAGCCGGCGCCGCGAGTCTGCTCGCCACGCCCGCCCCCGCCAGCGCGGGCGACAAGAAGTCCGGCACCTATGTGACTGGTGACTTCCACAACCACACCACCTGTTCCGACGGATCGATCTCGATGCAGAAGCTCGTCAAGAAGGCTACCGACACGGTGGATACGCCGTGGGGACTGGACTGGTTTGTGCAGGCTGGTCACGGTGGCAACGGCAATCGCAATTGCACGCTGGCCGAGGACGAGAGCCTGGGCACCCCGGCCTACCCGTACACCGGCCCCGGCCCCACCACGACCTGGACCGACAGCATCGGCGCGGCCAACCTCAAGGGGCTCAACGGCGGCGTTGGCGGCAACGGCAACATGTGGCGCTGGCAGTCGATTCAGGAATACCAGTACCCGCTGCTCGAATACCTCGCCCGCTTGCGCGAGCAGCCGCTGTTCATCGGCGTCGAGTCGGTTTCCGCGGGCCACGAGCACGTGTCCACCTCGGTCATCACGGGCCAGATGCCCAAGTCCATCGAGCGCGGGCGCCTGCCGACGAAGCCGGGCTACACGCCGCTCGGCAATGCCACCGCGCTCGCGCAGTGGGAGTACTGCTTCGACCGCAACGACACCGACACGAGCCGCGGCAACACGGCCGTCGGCGGCACGGTCGGCAACAACTGGAACTGCTCGGTCACCGGCAGCCTGAACGCCGCCGACCCGAGCTGGAACGCGACCGCGCAAAAGCTCATCCCGGCGGGCGGTACCGGCACCGGCGCGCGCGGCCATATGAAGACGGTCGAGGCGATGAAGTGGATGGCGGAGAACCACCCGAATGGCTCCTACTACGTGCCCTCGCACCTGGAGCGGGCCGGCCCCTTCAACCCGGACGGGAACAACGGCTTCAACATCGAGCACCTGCGCGACTTCAACAACGCGGCGCCGAAGTCCGCGTTCGGCTTCGAGACGCAGCCGGGCCATGGCGCATCGTCCGACCGCGGCGAATACTTTCCGAAGCGCAACAACATCGGTGGCGTGCTGGTCGACTCGGTCGGCGGCACCACCTACGGCGGCACCGGCGTCTATGGCGCGCAGGTGGGCGGCGTGTGGGACGCCCTGCTCGGCGAAGGACGCAACTTCTGGTTCTTCGCGAGCTCCGACTGGCACAACCGCGGCATCTTCGGCCCCGATGACCGTCGCTCGACGCAGGACTTCTTTCCCGGCGAGTACCAGCGCGACTTCGTGATGGTGCGCGACAACGGCGGTGGACGCGGCCACGACGACGACCGGCGCGGCCGCGACAAGCCGCATGGCAGCGACGAGCTGACGCCTCAATCGATCGTCGACGGCCTGCGCAGCGGCAACAGCTTCACGACCAGCGGCCAGTTGATCGACCGCCTGGCCTTCGTGGCCTGTGCCTCGTACCCGCGCGGCCGGTCCACACCGGTGCTCGATGCGGTCGGCAATGCGGTGGTCGAGGCCCTGGCGGTGGCCGCCGCCGTGAAGAACACCGACGTCGACCACGACGAGTGCGCCACCATGGGCGAGAAGCTCGTGGTGCGTCCCGGCGCGGAGATCATCGTCTCGGTGGTGGTGCGCGATCCTTCCGGCGCCAACTATTCTCCGTATGCGTTCCCCAATCCCTCGCTCGCGCAGATCGGCATCAAGCAGCCGCTGAACAAGCCGGTGCTCGACCACATCGACGTAATCCGCGGGATGGTCAGCGGCTACAGGAACCCGAACGACCCGCTCCAGTACGCCGGCGAATGGCCGCGCGACTGGCTCACCAATCCGAGCCTCGCCAACGTGCCGACGGCGGCAAAGAACCCGACTGCCGCGGTGATCAAGACCTTCAACGGCGCAAGCTGGAAATCCGCAGGTGGCGACTTCCGCCGGATGACCTTCCGTCTGCCCGGCACCGTCTCCGCGTCGCAGTACCTGCGTCTGCGCGGCACCAACCTGCCGCCGAGCGTGCCGCACGAGACCGACGCCAACGGCAACCCGTTGCCCGATCTGGTGACCAACGCGAGCAACGTCGCCAACCTGGCCATTCCGTGCAATGACGCCGCCTGCCCCGACCACCTGGCCGTGAACAACGGACAGAAGTACGTCAGCTACGACGTGGCCGCGTGGTCGGACCTCTGGTTTTACAGCAACCCGATCTACATCGAGGTCAGGGGCTCGACGCTGGTGGCTGGTGTCAAGTAGGGAGCCGTCGAAGCGCATGGCAAGCACGCCCGCCTGGCTGCGCGAACCGCTGCTGCACTTCGTGCTGCTGGGCGGGCTGCTCTTCGCGGCGGACCACTATCTCGTCTCGCGTGAAGACAACCCACGCACGATCGTGGTGGGCGCCGACGTCGACGCGGAAGCCCGCAGGCTGTTCGCCTCCTCGCGCGGACGCCAGCCCAACGCCGAGGAACTGAAGACGCTGCGCGAGCGCTGGGTCGACAACGAGGTGCTTTATCGCGAGGGGCTCGCGCTGCGCGTGGACCAGGGCGATCCCGCCATCCGCGAGCGCGTAATCTTCAAGGCGCTGAGCGTTGTCGACGCCGGAGTCAAGCTGCCGCCGGTCGACGAAATCGTACTGCGCGACTGGTTCGAGCACAAGCGTGCGAAGTACGACGAGCCCGCGCGCTACGACTTCCAGGAGGCGGTGGTGTCGCCGGACACCACCGAGGCAGCGCTGCGCGAGTTCGTCGATGCCTTGAATGCCGGCACGCCAGGCGATGCGAAGGCGGGGTTGCGCGTCTTCAAGGGCCGCCCGCGCGCCAACCTCGAGCAGAGTTACGGTGTCGATTTCGTCGCGGCGCTCGATGCCGCCCCGCCAGGCAGGTGGCTGGCGCAACCGACGAAAGACGGGCTGCGCGCGATCCGGCTCGACGCCGTCGCGGCTTCGAGGCCGGCCGACTTCGAGTCCCTGCACGGCGTGGTGTTGCAGGACTGGACCGATGCGACCCTCGCCGAGCAGCGCACCGCGGCCGTGCGCGCGCTCGGCCGCAAGTACACGGTCCGCTTCGAGGGCGCGGCCCAGTGAGCGGCTGGTGGTGTCGGCTGGTGATGGCCGCGGTGGCCCTGGTGGCCGTGGCCGCGGCGCACGCGCACGAGATGAGCATGGCCGAGATGGAACTGCGCGAAGTCTCGCGCGGCGAGTTCATCTGGCAGTGGGGAGCAACTGACAAGCGTCCGGCGAGCGAGGACCTCACGCCGGTCTGGCCGGAGGGCTGCCGTGGCGTCGAATCGAACGCCGTGCGTTGCGGCGAAGGCGGCATGACGGGCACGCTGTCGATCGACGGCGTTGGCAAGCGCTACTCGGCCGCGCTGGTGAAGCTCACCTGGCTCGATGGCCAGACGCGCGTCTACACGCTCACGGCTGCCCAGCCGACGGTGCACCTGTTCGGATCGGCCGACGACCAGCGTGGGCTCGCAGAGATCGCCTTCGCCTACACCGTCCTCGGCATCGAGCACATCCTGACGGGCTGGGATCACCTGATGTTCGTTGTGGGCCTGCTGTTCCTCGTGGGCTTCAACCGCCGGCTGCTGCTGACCATCACCGCATTCACCGCTGCGCACAGCCTCACGCTGGCGTGCAGCGCACTGGGCCTGCTGACGTTGCGACCACCGCCGGTGGAAGCGACGATCGCGTTGTCGATCATGCTGGTGGCCGGGGAGGCATTGCATGACCGGCAGACGCTCGCGCGCAGGTGGCCGGCGCTGGTGGCCTTTCTCTTCGGCCTGGTGCATGGGCTCGGCTTTGCGGGCGCATTGAAGGAAATAGGCCTGCCCGACAACTACCTCTGGGCGGCCCTCCTCACCTTCAACGTCGGCGTTGAGATCGGG
>NZ_JBPJZT010000037.1:0-17653 GCF_051216375.1 Variovorax glacialis
ACAACGACAACCAGTTCAAGGAGCCACAACCCTAACCCCATAAAAAACGACATTCACCCCCGCCCAACCGGCCAAGATGAATGTCGTTTAACCGGCCATGCTGCTTGACGCCATCCACGCTGCGCCGATGCGTCCCATACCGCATTCCTGCGATGCCCGCTCAGGCTCCTCAGCGCATCCGCGCTGGCCAGCAGCTTCATCTCGTGGAGCTCGAGTCCGGCCCGACGCGCGAGATCCTCGGCGTTGTCGAACAGGTTCTCGCCGCGGGCCTCGACGATCCGTTGCACTGATTCCCATCGCAACCCGGAGAGCATGCGCAGGCCCAGGCGCACGGCCGGGCGATGCGACAGGTTCTCCAGCGTGCAGTCGAGGTCGCTGTGCAGGACGTCGGCCGGGCGGACCTCGACGCCGTGCCGCTTGGCGTCCTGCACGAGTTGGCTCGGGCTGTAGAAGCCAAGCGGCTGCGAGTTGAGCATGGCCGCGAGGAACTCCGCCGGATGGTGGCACTTGATCCAGCAGCTGGCGTAGACGAGCAATGCGAACGAAGCCGCGTGGCTCTCGGGAAACCCGTATTCCGAGAACCCCTTGATCTGTTCGAAGATCTGTTCGGCGAACGCCTTCTCGTAGCCGCGCTCGGTCATGCCGTTGACGATCTTGGCGTAGTAGCGCTCGAGGCCTCCCTTGCGCTTCCACGCGGCCATGGCGCGCCGCAAGCCGTCCGCCTCGCCCGGCGTAAATCCGGCCGCCAGCATTGCAATCTGCATCACCTGTTCCTGGAACACTGGCACGCCGAGCGTGCGGCCCAGCGCCTCCTTCAGCGCCTCGCTGGGGTAGGTCACGGGCTCCAGGCCCTGGCGCCGGCGCAAGTAGGGATGCACCATCCCGCCGACGATCGGCCCCGGCCGGACGAGCGCGACCTCGACCACGAGGTCGTAGAAGCATTGGGGCCTGAGCCGCGGCAGCATGCTCATCTGCGCGCGGCTCTCGATCTGGAACACCCCGACCGTGTCCGCGCGCGAGATCATCTCGTAGGTGACCGGGTCCTCGGCCGGAATGTCCTGCATGCCGAAGTCGTAGCCCTTGCGCAGGCCGATGAACGCCAGGGACTTGCGGATGGCCGTCAGCATGCCCAGCGCCAGGCAGTCCACTTTCAGGAAGCCGAGCGCATCCAGGTCGTCCTTGTCCCATTCCAGCACGGTGCGGTCGCGCATGCTGGCGTTCTCGATCGGGATCATGCGCGACAGCGGCCCCCGGGTGAGGACAAAACCCCCTGTGTGCTGGCTCAGGTGGCGGGGAAAGCCGAGCAGCTGGCCTGTGAGCAGCATCAGCTGCCGTACCTTCAGGTCGTCGAGGCACAGCCCGAGCTCAACCAGCCGTTCGGGCATGACTGTTTGGCCGTCAAACCACTTGTGGTCCTTGGCCAGTTGCTCCACCACCTCCAGGTCGAAGCCCAAGGCCTTTCCGACATCCCGGATGGCGCTCTTCGGGCGGTAGCTGATGACGACGCCGGTGATGGCCGCGCGGTCCCGTCCGTAGCGCTGGTAGAGGTACTGGAGGACTTCTTCCCGACGCTCGTGCTCGAAATCGATGTCGATGTCCGGCGGCTCGTTCCTCTCCTTGGAAATGAAACGCTCGAACAGGACGCTCATGCGTGCCGGGTCCACCTCGGTGACGCCCACGCAGTAGCAGACCACGCTGTTGGCGGCGCTGCCGCGGCCCTGGCACAGGATATGGCGCGAGCGCGCGAACTGGACGATGTCGGCGACGGTCAGGAAGTAGTGCTCGTACTGCAGGTCGGCAATGAGTTCGAGTTCGTGCTCGATCTGCAGCTGAACCTTGGCGGGCATCCCCTCTGGCCATCGCCGCCCCGCACCCTCGTAGGTGATGCGGCGCAGGTACGACGCCGGCGTTTCACCGGCCGGGACGACCTCGTCCGGGTATTGGTAGCGCAACTCCTCGAGGCTGAACTGGCAACGGGCGGCGACATGGAGCGTCTCGGCGAGCAGGTCTTCGGGGTAGGTCTGCGCGAGGCGAAGGCGCGTTCGCAGATGCCGCTCCGCGTTGGGCTGGAGGTCCAGGCCGCATTCGGTCACCGGCCGGCCGACACGCGTGGCCGTCAGGACATCGTGCAGCGGCTTGCGCGACCGCACGTGGAACTGCACGTCACCGGCGGCGACCAGGGGAATGGCCGTGTGCTCGCTGAGCTGTCGCAGCCGGTAGAGCCACATCTCGTCGTCGATGAAGCGCAGCAGGTCGACGCCGAGCCAGCATCGCCCCCGGAACTGAGCGAGCAGCCAGAGGCCGACCGACTCGAGCTGTGCGGGCGAGGACATCCGCTTCGGACACGCGACGACCACGCAGTCCTCGAGTGCTGAGGCGGACAGGTCGGCAAATGGAAGTTCGTAGGTGCCCTTCGCGGAGCGGCGCCGCAGTTTCGTGATGAACTCGCACAGGTTGCCGTAGCCGTTCAGGTTGCAGGCATAGACGACGAGCGTGAACGGGTAGTCGCAGTCGACCTGGAACTGGCTGCCGACTAACAGCTTCAGGTTGTGCTCCTTGGCAGCCACATGGGCGCGGACGATGCCCGCCAGGCTGCATTCGTCCGTGAGCGCCAGGCCTTGGTAGCCGAGCTTTGAAGCACGCTCGACCAGTTCGTCCGGCTGGCTGGCGCCGCGAAGGAATGTGAAGTTCGAGATGCAGCGCAGCTCGACGTAGTCGGGGAGGGCGACCATGGATCAGGCGAAGATGCCGTGGAGGAACCAGGCGCTTTCTTCATTGGCGAGGCGGGTCTGGAAGATCCAGAGCACGCCGGCGTGCTCGCTCAGGGCGACAAAATAGTCGCGCGAGACATGGCGCGTTCCCGACGCTGTTGGAGATGCCGCCTCTCCTTGCCGGTCACAGGGTCGCTCGCCCACGCGGTCGAACCAGCCGTACTCGACGCGGTGAGGGCCCGCCAGGAGTTGCAGCGGCCCCTGATAGAGCGGATGGGATTCCCGGCACGCCAGACGCAGCGGCTTGGGCAGGATGAACGTGGGCTGGGGGCAATCGAGGCTGCGCGCCATCAGCCGTGGCCGCTTCTCCGGCGCTGGTTGCCAGTGGCACATCCACTCCGGGCGATGGTCTTCGGCCACGACAGGTCGGAGCACTCGCTCAGGGCCCAACCTCGCGGCGATGCGTTCGAGCACCAGCGCCAGCCCTTCGCCATCAGGCAGTGTCTCCGGCAGCAACGAGTAGCTGGCCTCTTCGAGCGGGCGAACGTCGTCCGCGGTCATGGCCAGGTCGCCGACCGGTGCGAGTAGTTCGACTTTCGCCAGGTTTTCCGCCAATAGGCGGCTCAGGTGCTCGATGTTCCGTGTCGGCTCGGCGGTTCTAACCGTCAGCTCGCCGCCATCGCCGGCCGTCTTGGCCCGCATGGCGTCGTGGCACCATTTCAGGGTGAAGGCGGTGACGCCAGAGCGTCTGGCCGCCAGCCAGCCGCACAGCTGCAAAAGCAGCCGGCGCGCACCGAACAGCATCGCCGGTGCGAGTTCGATGCGCGACATCAGTTCGAGCCTGGCTTCGAAGCGGTCGGGCAGGGTTGCCCAGGCGTGCGCTTCAGGCTTCAGCGCATAGGCCAGGTCGAGCGCTTCCACCAACGCCTTGTCGAACCGTCGACTCAGGCCGCCGCGGGGCAGGGCGCGCACCTGGCCCAGCGTCCGGCAGCCCACGCGCGCGAGGATGGCGGCATGCGCTGCGACCGGTGCCAGCACCTCAACGGGCAGGTCGTCGAGGAGTGCCTCAAGAGGTTTGGCAAAGCCGTTCGATTGACCGTTGCCGGCCACGGCCACCGCCGCCAGGCTGGTCGGGGCCCAGGCCAGCTGGCCAACGCCCAGCTCCTGGGTTTCCACTTTCACCCGCTCCACGAGTTTGCGCTTGCCGCCGAACAGGCGCACGCTCGCCTCGAGCTCCATCACGACCGCCGAAGACACCGAAGCTGCGTCGATGACGCTGACGCGCGGCGTGAACTGGAGGCACCAGATCGACAGGCCGCGAATGGCTTCAATGCGCTGGGAGTCGGTGAGCAGGCGGTCGGGAAGTAGCGCTGCCCAGAACATGGGAAGTCTCTGATGCGGTGGCGCGCGGTTTGCGCGCGGCCAGGAGAACGCTCGGCTTCGAAAGCCGGGGCGTGATGAGCGGCGCGAGGCCGCGGGGAATGGAGGGAAGGTGGAGCACGCCGTCATGCACGCCGCCCTTGCGCTTCAGCAGATGGACCCGCAGTTCCCAATCGACGCCCACACAGACCTGCACCCGCAGCGGCGCCGCGGACGGTTCGTGCTCCGCGGCCGCCGGGCGGCAGAGGAAGACGGGGCTGTCGCAGCTTTGCGCGCACACCTGCAGCCGGCGGATCTGTTCCTGGCGCGCCTGCGGTAGCCAGGACACGACGATGCCGGCTGCGTTGGCCTTCACCAGTTGCTCGGTGACCCACAGCCGCTCGGCCGGCGTTGACGCCTGGATCCAGACCAGGCGGCGCTCGTCAATGCCTTCATCACGCAGGCCGGGCAGGTGCGGAGCCTTCGGGGGGCCGACGATGACGATGTCTTCACCCTTCGCGACCACCTCGCGCATGGCCGGCGCCAGGAGCCGCCACTCGAGCACGGTTGGCTGGGCTTGGAGTACCTCGGTGAGGGAGCGAGCGGGCCAACCCCCACCGGGGAGTTCTCCGTCCAGCGAGGGGTAGCCGGTGGGCACCACCCGTGTGACCGGTGAGCCCAGCTGATCGCCGCGCCAGAGGGCGGCTTCGACGGACGCAGGCAGCTCGCCCGGTCCAAGGACGGGCTTTGACGGACGGCGCGGCGGGGCCGGCGCGTCGTCATCGTCGGCCCACTCCAGAAGGGCGGCCATTGCGGGCTCCAAATACTGTATGGACATCCAGTATGCCGTAAGTTAGGCCCCGAAGGGTCGGCTTTCATCGGAGTCGGATTTAGCGGGCGGGCGGGGGAAGCACCCGACGGCTCAATGACGGGCTGCCGCCGTGGCCGAATGCGCAGTGGCAGCGCGCAATCGACCCATCGGACTCCCGCAAAATGCGCTCATGTGCAGCCACTACCAGGCCGAGAAGCGCCGCAAGCAGATCGAGAAACACTTCGGCATCCACATGCCGCCGAGCTGGGAGCCGCCGCCGGGTGGCCTGCACATCTACCCGACGCAGATGGCGCCGTTCATCCGTCGGCCGCCCGAGCGCGAGTCGGGCGACGAGGCGGTGCCGGACTTCGAGCTGGTCGAGGGCCATTTTGGGTTGTTGCCCGGCTTCGCCAAAGAGGTGAGGTACGGCCTGCAGACCTACAACGCCCGCACCGAGACCGTGCGCGAACTGGCCAGCTTCAAGCACGCGTGGGCCAAGGCGCGGCACTGCATCGTGCCGTGTGAGGCAATCTACGAGCCCGACTGGCGCACAGGCAAGTTCATCCCGACCCGGTTCACCGCGGCGAACGACGAGACCCTGGGCGTGGCCGGCCTGTGGTCTCCTTGGAAGAACCCGGAGACCAGCCAGTGGGCGCTGAGCTTCACGATGCTCACGATCAACGCGGACGCGCATCCCCACTTCAGGCTGATGCATCGGCCCGATCCGAAACGTCCTCCCGAGATGCAGGACAAGCGCATGGTCGTGATCCTGCCGGAGGCGCAGTACGGCGAGTGGCTTGACGCGCCGCCGGAGCGCTCGATGGACTTCATGCTGCAGTTCCCGGCCGAGCGGCTCGCGATGACGGCGGAGCCACTGCCCCCGAAGGAGCCCAAGGCGAAGCTGGCGCGTGCCCCGAAGGCACCGCCTGAAGAGCCGTCGCTTTTTTGATGTCTGCAATCGCGCGGTAACCCCGGTTTATCGGACCCGATCCGGGGTTGCGGGATGGGAGCCATCGAAAAGCTGAAACCCAGCGCGTTCGGCCCAGGGCAGAGGAGGGGGAAGAGCGATTCCCCCGAAAGACTCATCCAGCCCGTCTGCATTCCTTCAAATTTGGCGGCCGAATGACAACGGTCGCCGAAACCTCACTCGCCGAGCGGACCTAAGCTTCGGGAAGCGTAGATCAACTTCCCCGACGGCGTCAGCATTGAAACGCTGAAGGCGGCCCAAATTACCGACAGACGAACTGTTCGGAACTGACCTCGCCGGACGTCATCGAGCCTGTAGCAAACGCCCGAAGAGAAGCGCCGTCGCGGCGCACAAACAGTTCCCCGCCCAGCACGGCGTCCAGCGCACCGGGCGGGCCAGCGGGCTTAGTCATTCGAACCGCACGGAATGCCCCGAGTGTCTTGCTCTCGGCAAGAACTTGATACGCAAACTCATCGTTCGACGCATTGGATGCGCGCACCGTTATGCCGTCGCCGCTGCGCACAATTTCAATCTGCCGGGAGCCGAACAGCCTGCCGATCTCGCTGGTGCAAACGAGCGTTTGCGCAGTGGCCGGAGCAAGCAGAGTGGCGACCAGCGTAGAGATGACGAACTTCTTCATGTGACCTATGAGGGCATCGACAATGCGACCAGCGAACACATCGGCGCGCAGGGCTCCATTGTCTGCGAAGGTAAAAAAGCTCGGCGATCACGCCGAAGGTCAGCTTTCAGGCACGGGCGCGAATTGGTGCTCGCGGCCAGGAAGGTAGTTCAGCTGCAAAACAAATCGTCGCCGGGAAACAAACGCTAAGCAGTCACGAGGCGTGCACCTCGTTCGTCGGCTCCGTGCCCAATTCGGTCTTCCGACGGCAAGTCAAGCTGACCTCCGTCAAGGTTACTGGACGGCCACAAGCGGTCGAGGGCAATGGGCGGCTTTGGCCCCTGGCGCCCGGAAGGCTCATGGACAATTTGATGCAAGTGCTCTAAACTTATGTTGGATTCGGGCAACTGAACGATGGCGCACTGGGAGTGCTTCAACGGTCGCTTTCTGCGCCAGCAGGGTTTCCTTGCCAATGCACGGATAAGCAGCCGCCTTCTTCACCGTCCGGCTCTTCCACGGCGAGGATCAGTGTTCCATCGGAAAGGCTGCGCGCGCAAAGGGCAGGGCCAGCCCACTATTGCGTGTACAGCGGCATCAAATGATCAATGAAGTCGACGATCCGTTGACTCAACATGTGGTGGTTCCTCGGTTCAACTTCCAAGCCAGACCTACGCTGCATCAATCGCCGTCTTCAGCGCTTCCGCGACCGGGTCTTCTTCGTCTGCAGGGGGCGCCGGTGCCCATTCCCGGTACTCCACCAAGGACGGAATCCGGTCGAGCGCACCAAGGGGTTCGATCCCCATCGCAGTCAGCCTTGCCAGCAGTTCTTGCAGTACCTCTTCACGGTTCAGGGACCAGGTCGACGCGAAGCATCGCCAGAACGTCCACCCGGCGCGTTCGAGGACCCGTTGACGACTCATGTCGGCTTTCCAGCGGTCCGGCCCATGGAACTCATCGCCATCACATTCGATGGCAAGGCGGCAGTCGTCCGCTCCTTCCACCACCATGTCCAGGCGGAACGAGCCGGCCTTCACCTGCGGCACCACGCGATAGCCACGGCTGTGCAATTCGGTGTAGACCTGCTTCTCAAAGCCGGATTCGCATTCGTTGATGAGGCTCTTGCCAGCCTCTTCTCCATGGCCACGGCCGTCCTGAGGTTTCCCGAAGTGCTCCAGCATGCCCCTTCGGATGTCAACCTGAGAGAGTTCGGATAGCTGAACGGAACGGACTAGGTACATGCGGTCTCGCGCTCGGCTTCCCGCCACGTTGAAGCGCTGCTCGAACATGTTCCCGGAGAGCGCCCGGCAGTTTGTGGGGTCCGCAACCATGGACAAGAACATGATGTCCCGTTCGCTGCCTTGAAAGAGGCGGGCGTCGCCGCAATCGAATCGCCGACGCATGAGCTCCATTGCGTCGACACGCGAGCGAACCAACTCGTCGATGTATTTGGCCTGGTCGGGGCCGAGGAGCGATACCACTCCCAAGGTTCGTCCAGCAAACGCCGGGTTGGCAACAATTGCCTCGACTTCCTCGACGATGGCTTGGGCCTCCATCCGGTTCACATCCTTTGCGCTGCGTTTTCCGCCGGGGACGTAGATGTCTACCAGCGGCGGGTCGAGTCGCTCCGAAGCCTTGGGAATGCGCAACGGCTGGATGAACCCGTCGTAGAAGGTGTTGCTGTACGCGATGATGGCTGGCACGCAGCGGAAATGTTCCCGTAGCATGACCTTCTGTCCGGCGAAGACGGTCGACGCGATGTCGTACAGGGACTTCTCAGGAGTCAGCACCGTCGCGTAGGGTTGGTCGGTCAGGAACCGATCTCGCAACTCCTGGATGCGCGTCGCGGCCATGAAGCCTCCGTCGGGAGACACCTGCTTGTCATCGCCGGCCACGAGTATCTTCTTGCCACGCAGGACGGCGGGTAGCGCCCAGAGGTCCGACTGACTTGCCTCATCGACGATGACCAGGTCGAAGCAACCGAGCTCGGCAGGCAAGGTCTCCGAAACCTTGGCATGGCTCATGACCCAGCACGGCACGGCGGCTTGGGCGTCGTTCATCGCCTTCTGGGCATCCCGGCGGTGCCGCGTCGCATTCGGACCGGTGCCTTGGCCAATACGACGCACGGCCGTCCGATAGGTTTCCAACGCCGAAAGCACCTTGGCCGAGGCGGTTCGCTTCGTCGACAGCCAGGCCGACTTGGAGACGGTGCTTTCATAGAGCCTGGCCAACCCCGTTTCCAGATCGCGCCGGCGGGCAGCCAGAGTTCGGAGTTCTTCTCGCGACTCGATTCCCTCGAGATGAGTCTTGATCCGAGCCCAGGTCCAGGCATCTCGCCAGCTGAGAGGGAAGACAGCGTCGTCCCCCGCGGCGCCGACCATGGCGGACCGTACCCTTGCGGCGAGCTTCGCTCCTCCGGCACGCTCGAGGCGGTCCGCAAAACTGTTCACGTTGCCCAGGTCATGTGCCAAGGATTCGATGCGACGCACTTCGCTAAGCAACTCGGCATACTTGGAGACGGCGCGCTCGGGTTGAATCGCTTGGTTCCCAAGGTCCTTCTCGACGAATTCGCGGATAGCGACGGAGATGGGACCAGACGTGCCCGCCAGCTTTTCCTGCAGCGTTGCCAACGTGGATGCTGCCTGTGCCAGTTCCAATCGCAAGAGATGGCTGCGAAGGTGCTTTCGAACCTCGTTCAGCTGCGTAGACGTCCCTCGAACGATCTGGGCGGGAGGGCTGGCGAACACGCGAGCTGCGAGTTGGGGCATGTGGTTGTCGTGGTTCGTAGCCAGCTTGTGCGCCTTTCGCGCGTTGACCGAAACGAGCTCGATCTTTCGAAGAGCGGAGACCCCGCCCTGCACCGGGGGAACCGAAAGTAGCTCCGCGAACTGGTTCCAGCGCACGCTGAAAGAGAGCACCTGCTCGTGCAGTCCCAAGTAGCGCTGCACATGCTTCCAGTCATCCGCGCTCGCCGGGGCAAGCCCAGCCACCCGGATGGCATTCACATGTTCCTTCACGTCGCCGGCGCCGAAGCTCATTAACCCGAATGGCTTACCGCCGTCTGCTGCGCGACCGACTGCCTCACGTGCCTTCGGGGAAGCCAGCGCCGCCTCAGGAACTTCCACTGGTCGCTTGAGGAACTCTGCGCGAGCCTCGGTTAGCGAATCGATTTCACCGAACAGGGCTTCAAGGGCCTCGCGTTCACTCGCGAACTCGACCTGGCCGCATTTCTTGCGCAGGTCTCTGGTCCAGAGCTCCCCGGTTTCCTCAAGCTCGCCGGATAGCTTTGCCGCCGACTCCACCTGCTCCAACAGAAGGCGAGCGTCCGCTATGACTTGCGGCGTCGACGCCCGAAGTGGCAGTAGCTCGCCACCGGCCTCTGCGGCCTCGATTTCGCGCATGTCCACAAGAACTTGATGGAGCTCTCCGACGGAGCTTGCGGGGAGGAGGGCAGAACTGGAAGGAATCTTTGCCGTCGCGTAGACCAAGTCGGCGCCAAGGCGCCGCCGCGCTTCACGAAGTTCCGCGGCCTCCGCAGGCCCGAAGGGAGGCGCATGAACCTCTGCGAGCGAGAGTTCGTCATCAAACCACGCATGCCGTTCAGCGCCTGTCAGAACCAGCTCGGCCATCTTTTGCGCTCGCATCTCTACGCCATCGACCGTAATGTCGGACAACTGGGTGAGCGCAATCTCGTCGACGCGTCGGTCGATGGCTCCAAGCTCGCTATGCGCCCGGTCGATGGCGCTGTGTTCCGTTCGGATTTGCTCCTCGACGACATCCACGTTTAGCTGCGACACCCGATGGATGATGGCCTCGATGGAGTTCTGGAACTGGCGCATGCCCTCACGGTCGCCTGACAGCAGCGCAACCGTGAGGGGCCGGACCTCCTCGGGAATCTTGGACTGCAGGACTTCGAGCGCCTGCTCGCCCTTTGCAGTGACAAGCACCTTCCGGCCGTTGGCCAAGTAGTGGCAGATGATGTTGGCGATGGTGTGCGTCTTGCCCGTTCCTGGTGGTCCCTGAACGGCAACACCTTCCGAGCGTTCGAGCTGCTCGACGATGGTCACCTGTTGATGGTTGTATGGGAGCGGGAAGTAAAGCTCCTTCGGCGCACCCTTCGCACTTGGGCCTCCCGACGAGCCAGAGAGACCCCTGAACGAGACCGGCTCGAAGTACAGAGGCTCGTCCGACGGCGGCGTGACAAGCGAGAGTGGCCCGAGGGGGATGGTTGCGTGTTCACCGAGGTTTGCCTTCAGGCGCTCGATGTCTTCGTGCAGGAAGTTGTTCGAGCGAGGGCGTGCCAGCAGCACCCAAGCGTCCGACACGACCAGGTCATCGCCTGGAACGGGGAACGCAGACGCATTGGTCTCCAAGTGTCCCTTGTCGTGGAGGTTGCCTTGGATCAGCTTGAGCACTGGCTCATAGCTGGCAGGGTCAAAAGGGCTGACGATGTGGTCCGGGTTCGAGTTCAGTGCTTCCCGTGCGACCCGCTCAACCTCGGCTGCGCTTGGAAGCTGGCAAGCGGTAAACGCGTCGAAGGCGAAGCGGGGGTCTACCGCGCGTGGCCTGAGCTCAATGGCAAGGTCCGCCGCGATGGAGAGCTCTACGGCCTGAGTGATCAGAGGGTACTGAAAATCCGCGATGGCGCCGCCGGTGGTGCGCCGTTGCCGCTCCTCGAAGTGGAGCTTCCATGCAGTAACACCCAGGCCCCAGATGAGCTCCTGAGGCTTTGCGGTTTCCTCGCTTTCGAGCTGGTGCTTGAGCGCAAAGAAGTCTGAGTAGAGGCTCATCGTCCTGCGCCGCGGCTTTTCGCCTTCGGCCCAGGCTGTCCAAAGTGGAAGATAGGTGGCGCGGGTCTGTTCGACGGCTGCATTCGCTCGCTCCTCGAACGCCGGACGTGACTCTTCGTTCAAGTTTTGCGTTTGCAGCGTGAGCCAGTGCTTGAACGCCGAGTCGTCGATGCGCGGGGCAGTTCCCGTCGGGTCTTGGCTGACCTGGATGAATCGCTTCCACGCGCTCTCCGCCAAGGCCGGAGGCGATGTCGCTTCGAGTCGCGCAACTCTCAGCCAAGTGTGGTCACCCTCGACCTTGAGGTCGAAGTCGACGCCGGGCAAGCCCTGGAGGTCACGCTTGGCCTTTTTGAAGCCTGCGTGGTTCGCGATGTTGAAGCCGCGAGGATCGATTTCCTTGTCCTGCTCCAGGACGTAGTCGAGCAGCTTCTTCAGCAGGTCATTGGCGGCGCTCATTGACCACCTCCCTGCACCCAGACAGGACGGCGGGGAACGCCGGCAGGAATCAGGCCTTCCTGTCGACAGTGATCGAAGAGGAGCTTCTCGAGGAGGTTGGTGCGACTACGTTGCTCTTTGGCGGCAGCAAGTTCGAGCAGGTCTTTGAATTCGGGGGTGACGCGGAAGCTGATGGAGATTGATTTCTCGGCGGGCATAGGAACGCAATTTTGTATAGAGGTTGACGATACAGTGCGCGGTCAAGGATTCGCCAGAACGGGCGGATTCGCCGACCCTCAATCCGTGATGGAACTGGCAGTAGTGCAGACGAATGTGTTACGGCCAGCCTCGCGTCTGGGGGCCGCTGCTAATGTCATGGTGGTAGTGCCCCGCGACCCTGGGTGGTTGTGGGAATCTGAGGTCAAGGCCGCTCAAGCCACCGGCGCCGAAGGCAATGAGGAACTGCCGTGCGAATGCAGCACGGGGCCTGGCTGTCAGGAGGTCAACAGAACCGCACCCATACCCAGAAAGAACGCCCGTGCTAGCTGCGGGCTCTCGACTGCTACGTCGTGTGCCGTGCGCACGAAATGCTCGCAGTTGAATCCGAGCCACGAATAGCGCCGACGGGCGGCGACTTGCCTGGCTCGCGCAAGCACGGCCTCAGGTGCGAGTCGCCCTGGATAGCCGTCCACCACGACGGCCCTGTCGCCCGCGAACTGCGAGAACGGCATTTCCACGAGGCTGGTTGGCCCGGGGCCGAAGGACAGGACATGACGCTCACCCGTCCAGGCGCGCTCGCCAAGAAGTGCTACGTGGTCGTACAGCCCGCGGTTAATCCGCAGCACTGTGCCGGGCAGCAACTGCTGCAGGTTGGAAAGGTCCGCGATTCGGTTCATAATACAATTTGTTGTTTTGCTCATGTATGCATTAAACGCAAAAATGTCTAAGAACGCAAGAGTTGACCGTCCAGAGGGTGCTTTGGCGTACCCCGCGGTGGTCGGGCAAATCCTCGCTTCGATGCGCGAAGACCGCGGACAGAAGCAGGGCGACATCGCCGCACGCGTTGGCTTGTCGCAGTCCGCCTACTCGCGACTGGAGAAGGGCGACTCGGTAATGAATCTGGCCCAACTGCACAAAGTCTGCGCTGAACTCGGAGAGTCGCCCAGCGCTGTCCTCCATCGAGCGGACACCATCGAGAAGCAGCTCAAGGCGCAGGGTGTCCAGGTGCTCCCGGAAAAGCCGGACAACGCCGCCGCGGCGCTGGTTGGACTCGGCCTGCTGGCTGCGTTGCTCCTTTCCGGGGGGCGATAGGAGCACATGGACAACACGTACCTCACCGTTCCGTTCTCGCAAAAGGACAAGGCCAAGGCACAGGGCGCTCGCTGGGATACGGCGCAAAAGAAGTGGTACGTCCCGGCAGGTCTCGAGCTAGCGCCGTTTCAAGCTTGGCTTCCGGCCGGCCAAGGTGCGATTGCGAGTGGCGCCACGACATCGACGGACCTCATTGCGCCCATCGAGACAAGTCCAACCGAGAAGCCAACGGGCGTAAGCCTTTCCCAGCTGCTGGCGGGCGTCGAACGGGCTGTTGCCCAGGCTTATCAGCAGGGCGTCTGGACGCGTGTTGACGTCGTGAACGTCACAACCAGGAACAAGCACGTGTACCTGGAGCTGTCGGAACGCGACGAAAGCGGTTCCGTCGTTGCACAGGCGCGGGGCGCCATCTGGGCGCGCACGGCAGACCGCATCGTTCCCGAGTTCGAGCGCGCTACCGGCGCTCAGCTCGCGCCTGGCATCAAGTTGCTCGTTCTCGCCAAGCCCGGATTCAAGGCCCAGTACGGCTTCTCCATTGAAATCACGGGCATCGACTCCTCGTACACCCTCGGTGACCTCGAGGCCCAGAAGCGCAAGATTCGCGAGCAGCTGCAGGCGGAGCAGATTCTTGACCGCAACAAGCGACTGCCGGCCCCGTGGGACTTTTCGCGAGTGCTGGTGGTGGCGCCGCAAGGTGCTGCAGGCCTGGGCGACTTCGACGCTGAAGCCAAGAGGCTTCACGCTCACCGCGTGTGCGAGTTTCTCTATGCCCACAGCCGCTTTCAGGGAGCAGGAGCGCCCGCGGAAATCCTTGCAGCCATCGAGGCGGGCATCAGGGACGCCGGCCAGACCCAGTTGGACGCACTCATCATCATCCGCGGCGGCGGTGCGGTGAACGACCTGGCTTGGCTGAACGACTACAACTTGGCGCGCTTCATCTGTAGGTGCGACGTACCCGTGCTCACGGGCATCGGCCATGAGCGGGACAGCACCATCCTGGACGAGGTGGCGCATCGCAGCTTCGACACGCCCAGCAAGGTAGTCGCAGCGGTCGAGAAGCAGATTGCTCTGCGCGCACGCGAGGCGAAGGATGCCTATGACCGCATCATCGTGCAGGCGCGTCGGTTCAATCAGCGTGCGGCCATAGACGCAGAGCGCCTGGACTCAGAAATTCGAGCATCCGCGCGCGCCACGCTCACCTCCGCTCGAACCGAAAACGAATCGGGCATCAACCAGGTTCGCCTCGCCTCGCAGAGCCAAGTTCATGAGGCTCGACATGCGAGTGAATTGGCCATTCGCGAAGTACAGGATGAGGCCAAGCAGCACCTGGCCCATGCTAAGCAGGCGACCCCCGGCGCGATGGCGAGCGTCAAGGAACTCTCCACCGCAGCCGTGCGGTCGATGAAAGCGGACGTGCAGGCGCTGCTTCCCGCCGTCTTGGAGCAATCCGAGACGCAGGCGCATCGTGCAAGGCACAACCTGGCGACAACGCGACTCACTCTTTTCGAGCGCGCCCAGCAAGCAGTCAAGACAGCAAAAGCAGGCGCAGATGGGCTCGTCCGGGAAGTGACCGGCCAAGGTCCGAAGAAGACGCTAGCCCGCGGCTTCGCTGTGGTGAAGACAAAAGACGGAAAGACTGTGACGAGTGCGAGGGCCGCCAAGCAGGCGCGCCGGATGGAAGTGACATTCAACGACGGCGTCGTGCAAACCACCGTGCACGACGCAAACACTGGAAAGGAAGGCGCTGTAGATGGCCAATGAGACCATGACCTTCAGGGAAGCCTATGGCGTTCTCCAAGGGCACGCAGAGACGCTGAGAAACCAAACCGAGCCGAACATTGACGACCTGCTCTCCATCGTGGAAGAGTCGGTGAGCGCCTATCGAGTTTGCAAGGAGCGCATCGACGCGGTGGAAAAGGCGCTGGAGAAGGCCCTTACGGATGTCGGGACCGAGGCGACGCCACGTTCGTCAGGGGAGGAGGGCGTAGGCAGGGAAGTTGCCGTTTCGCGGGCGCCGCGCGCTCCGATTCGCGCCTCGACCGGCCCCGCGCCGGCAGCCCCGAAGGGGTCGAGCGGCATCGAAGACCCGGACGACATTCCATTCTGAAGTGGGGTTCTCGTCCCGTGCCAGGTTCGGAGGCGCCGTCCGCAGAGTGTGAATCGGCTACAGAACTTGTGGACTAGACCTGGGCTCGCATCGTCATGCATTAACGCGTCCCGGGCGTGCTGTCGGCCCTCGACAGACGTTCTTCCGCCGCCGGCCAGAAGCGGGCGCCCGGCCGGCGACGACGAGGGTCAGGTCAGGACACATCGCTTCGCGAAGGAGAGGTGGCTACGAGGCGCAAAGCTGCCATCGCCGGCGATGTCCGCTGAGTAGAAGCTCGCCGTCTTCCGAAATGTTTGATGGAGGACTGCGGAGCTGCAGCTCAAGTAACGCGGTTGAAGGATAGCAACGGGCACGATTCGGGCGGTGCCAAGTTCTATCAAACTTGTGGGCCAAGATGCCTGCGGTGCTTGAGGGCCGCGCTCTTCTCGCAGCAAATGTCGATTCCTTCACGCTCGTGAGGCTCGGCCTCAGGCAAACTGCCGGCCATTCCTTCACAGGCTCTTCACCCGATGGCACGACGTAAGAAAAGCAGTTTTGCAGAGGACCTCATAGACCTAGTCGCAATGCTTCCTTGGTATGTCGGGCTTCTCATGGCCGGCTTTGCGTACGTGGTGTTCCATAGCGTTTCCGCGGCGCCCGTGCAAGTGGCCACAAAGCCGGGCGACATGACGGGCGTCATGTTTGGTGTTGTCTGGCGCGGCCTCGCAAATTTTGCCCAGTACGTCATTCCGTTCCTATGCCTTATCGGCGCGGGCGTGTCCGCTTGGCGTCGCCGCGTCCGTCGAGCGCTTGTCGACAACGTGACGGCCTCGTCGGTCTCAAGCGTCATTGATGGCATGACCTGGCAAGAGTTCGAGCTGCTGGTTGGAGAGGGCTTTCGCCAGCAGGGCTACAGCGTTCTTGAATCCGGGGGCGGCGGGGCTGATGGCGGCATCGACCTGGTGCTGCGCAAAGGTAGCGAGAGCTTCCTCGTGCAGTGTAAGCAATGGCACGCCTTCAAGGTTGGCGTACAGGTCGTGCGTGAGCTGTATGGCGTTATGGCAGCCAAGGGGGCTGCCGGCGGATTTGTCGTGACCTCAGGCCGTTTTACCGATGATGCGAAAGACTTTGCCAGTGGCCGGAACGTCACGCTGATTGACGGCCCGAAGCTGCACAAGCTGCTGCAGGCTGCAAGCTCGCGCGCTGGCCAGCCCGTCTCGCCTGCGGCACGGAAAGCAGCGCCTCAGGCTGCGTCTACAACGACACCGGCCTGCCCAAAGTGCTCGAGGGCAATGGTCCGCAGAACCGCCAGGAAGGGGGCCAACGCTGGCAATGAGTTCTGGGGATGCCCGGACTATCCTCGCTGCCGCGGCACCGCTTAGCCTGCACGGTCCACCGTCGCCAATGCCGTCAGGAGCTATAGAGATGGGGCGCTTCGTCTTCTGAAAGAACGCCGAGCGCCAAAACGTCTTCGGCTCGCGCAGTGGCATAACCAACAACATCGACAGGAGAAGAACGCGTGGGCGACAAAGGACATCACACCGGCATGGCGGGAGAGTTCGCCGTGATGGAGAAGCTGCACCGACTGGGCCACCAGACGGCGCTCACCCTCGGCAACGCCAAGACGGTCGACATCATGTCGAAGTCACCGGCTGGCAAGCTCTTCCAAATCTCTGTGAAGGCGATCCAGGGCGGAGGCAAATGGGGAGTAGGTCAGTTTGACCACTCCGAGAAGGTCGACCTCGTATTCGTACTCCTGCATTACCCGAAGTTTTCCGACCTGCAGTCACAGCCCAGCGTTTGGGTGATGCCTGCGGAAGACGTCATGCGGCTTCGTCGGCCGTGGCTCAACGGCGGATTCGCGATCTTCTGCGGAAACAAGGAGCAGCGCGACAAGATCGAGCGATACCGAGACCGCTGGGATTGTCTTGATGGCGAGCCACGCGTCCTCAAGTCAGGGGCACTGGCCGCCGAAGCCGCTGAGCCCGCGGTCCTCAGTTTCGGCGGCGTTCTTGCGCGCGGTGTGGCGGCGATGACCGGTTTCCATGCCAAGTATGGCAAGTGGCCGATGTCGCTGACGATGGGTGATGGTTCCATCCGGGTGCTGAAGGAGCAGCACCTCACGCCTCACGGCCTCTCATTACTGCAGTCAAAGGTGCAGCTGCTGGCTGGGGACAGCGAGCGTGTTTACGCCCACGGGGACACCAAGGACGAGATGTTCGACTACGGGGCGGAGATTCTGGGCGCTGAACAACGGGAGGACGCCTATGAATGGCTCGGGCTGCGTTGAGCCCGCATCGGTCGCTTCGGCGGAGCCGGTGTCTGACGGTCTTCAAGAGCAACAAACGGCAGTCCACCAAAGGCTTGGGCGTTTTCTGCTTCGCGTTCAACGCTACGAGATGCTCCTCAAGGCCTTGGTCATCGACAGCGTCGCTTTCGGGACGGTCGAGTGGAGAGCGTCAAGCAGCATGGCCGGTTAAACGACATTCATCTTGGCCGGTTGGGCAGGGGTGAATGTCGTTTTATGAGGGGCTAGGCTTGTGGCTCCTTGGGCTGGTTGTCGTTGT
>NZ_JBPJZT010000038.1:0-15663 GCF_051216375.1 Variovorax glacialis
ACAACGACAACCAGTTCAAGGAGCCACAACCCTAACCCCATAAAAAACGACATTCACCCCCGCCCAACCGGCCAAGATGAATGTCGTTTAACCGGCCATGCTGCTTGACGCCATCCAGAAGAGCTGGCAGCAAGGGATCAATTGCTCGGGGCGTTTGAGCCCAACTCGTACCCCGCCCCACGCTCGCTGCGCACGGCCAGCACTGTGACTTCGTCGCCCTTGCCAGCGCTATGCCGTCTTCGCGGCTCAGATCTGGTGCTCATGACCGGTGTCCGCTCGAAGATCCGCCAGGCCTTGATCCACGGGCGCAAAATGCGTCCATGACGCCGCCGACCCCCGACATTCATGCCACGCTTCGCAAGGTCAAGCGCTACCAGATGAGCCAATGGGTCGGGCACTTGACGCCTGCGGAAGCCAAATCGCTGGTCCAGGCCGGGGCCACCGCCAACCCTCACGACCTCGCCTGGATGCAGTCTGGTCTCCAAGCCGGCAACGACGCTGCGCGCTGGTTCTATTTCTCCGCCAAGCCGGCGTTGCACGCGATGCTGCGCGCGCTGCCGTCTTAGCGCGCGCGCAGCGCGCAAGACCTCCTTCAACTTGGCAACCGCTCGTTCACCGCGTTGACGCACGGGAAAACACCATGAAGAGACAGCTGAAGACGGCTGATGAGATTCAAGCGGAGGTCTGGCGCCTCATCCATCTCGACGCAGAAGTCATCGATGATGGTGAGCATGTCCACGTCCCGCACCCCAGGTCGCAGCCACCGGGTGCCGAGGTGGACGGATGCAACTGGACGATGCGCAGTTTCGGGAACGCCTCTGCCTATCGGGCGGCCGTATCGCGGGCATTGGCCTCCGTGCAGGCGAAATGGAACCTCAACGCCTGATGACCGATCGTCAAGAGACTCGGACAGGTACACCGTCGATCGGCATCGGCTGGTAGCGCGTCGACCGAAGCGTTCAATCGAGCCGCGTCCGTGTCGTCAGTCCGCTCGCCTTGTCCCATTGCTCAGGCGTCAACTTCTGGACGGTAACGCCGAAAGTCCAGATGTGGCCCTCCGGATCTTTCGCACGATAGGTCCGATCGCCATAGAACTGAGTTTCCGGCTCCTGCAAGATAGTCGCGCCGGCCCCACGTGCATGCGCGCAGTGCGCGTCGACGTCCTCTCCTTGGGCGAGCTGCACATGGATGGACTGGGTGTTCTTTCCACCGATGGCGCGCGGACTCCTATGATCATCGCTCCACTCGCGACCGATCATGACGACGGAATTGCCGTACGTCATTTCGGAATGGGCGAGATTGCCATCGCCGTCGAGAATCACGAACAGCGGTTCAAATCCGAACGCGGTTTCGAGCCAGCGGTAAGCGGCCTTCGGATCCTGATAGGACACTGCGCTTGAAAGCCCCTTGGTGCGGTAAGCGTCACTCATGCAGGTTCTCCTTCTTTCAGCGTCCAAGTTGTCCATCGACTATGAGAGCAGCAGCGCGGACAAGTCAACGCCGTTGGGGGAATAGCTCAGGGCAGGCCAGGAAGCGGCCTTCCGGTTCCTCGCGATCGATAGCCGCTGTTGGCCGCTCAGTCAGTGCGACGAATTTCAGCTTCCCTTGATGCTGAAGGCCCGCAACGGGCCTGTCCGGCTGTTCGCCCTGGGCAACTTCCTGGCGGACATCTCGCAAAAGCCGTTCGACGAAGCAGACCCGATCCTCTCGGCCTACCTGCCCGGCGGCGAGCGCATCGAGATGACGATGCCGCCAACCGCGCCGCGCGGGATGATCTATCTCAATCTGCGCAAGCACACGAGCCAGTCGTTCGAGCTCGACCAGTTCGTGGAGCAAGCGTACTTCGAGCGAACACGGCACGTGTACTCGACAGCCTTGACCGACGACGAGCGTCGCAGGCTTCTCGGCCAGCTCGAGCCCGCGCAGGTCGAGCTGTGGGAATTGGCGCAGGGCGGGGAATGGCCGGCGTTTCTCGCACGGGCTGTGGGAGAACATCAGAACATGATCGTTTCCGGTGCGACGGGCAGCGGCAAGACCTCGTTCATTCGCGCGTTGATCGAATTGATCCCGCACTGGGAGCGGCTGATTACGGTGGAGGACACGCCGGAGATGCCGCTGGCGAGTCATCCGAACTCGCAGGCGCTTTTTTATCGGCGCGATAGTCACTCTGGCCACGCCGGCGAACGCGTCGTGGGCGCGACGGCGAAGCAGGTGCTGCAGGCGGTGATGCGAAAGACGCCAAACCGTGTGCTGCTGGCCGAACTGCGCGGCGACGAGACCTTTTATTACGTCCAGAACGTTCTCAACTCGGGTCACCCTGGCGGTATCACCACCGTCCACGCGAATTCTTCGCAGGAAGCTTTCATCCGGATCGCTCTGTTGATCAAGGCATCGGACGAGGGTCGCAGCCTGGCGCTCGACGAGATCATGCGGCTCCTTCACACGCTGGTTCATGTGGTTGTTCAGCTGGTTTTCGAGAGAGAGTGCGGCCGGAATGTGCCGGCGATCTACTACGACCCGATGTATGCGCTGTCGGTCGTGCGGTGAGGGGATGGAATCAGCGCATCCATGAGGGTTTCTCCCTCGTACTCAAGGAGAACGTCATGAATCGAGTTCAACTGATCGGCCGCCTTGGCCGGGATCCCGAAGGTGGGCAGAGCGGCAAGGGCAGCTATGCGACCTTCAGCCTCGCAACCAATGAGTACTGGACCGATCGCGGTTCCGGTGAATTGGTGGAGCACACGGAGTGGCACCAGCTGATCTGCTACGACCGCCTGGCGGAAATCGCCCGGGAGTTCCTTACGAAGGGCAGCGAGGTCTATGTCGAGGGGCGCCAGCGCACGACGCATTGGACCGACAAGGATGGGATTGAGCAGCGCGGCCTCGAGATACGGATCGACGAGATGAAGATGCTTCGCAGGGCCCCGAAGACGGACCCTCTGGTTGCAGCGGCCAAAGGCATGGCCTCGATCGAGACTCTGCTGAATGACCTTGCCGTAGGCCTGCGAAACGACGTGACGCTGGCGGATCTCGCTGGAATGCTGAATGTCGTGCGTACCAAACTGGTCGGAGACGACCCCGAAAAGGAACGATCTCGTGAACCCGCCGCCCAAAGCGTCAGCGCCTGAGTTGACGCCCGGGTCAAAGCACCGGGCGGACACGAGGACCGGTCAGGGTCCAAATAGTCCGCGGGGTGTCATGGACGAGCGCGGTGCGAGAGCCGTCAAGCGCTCGAAGGGTGCAGAGGCGAACGTGGGCCCCGACAAGCCGGAGGCTCGCGTTCCCTTCCGTCGCGATGCCCATAACGATCCGCTCGGTGCGGCCCGACGTCACGGTGCGTGTTTCGCTGATCGACGGGACGGATCGCCTCGTCTATGTCGACGCAAGTGATGGAAGAGGGTGGCAACAGCCATTGGCGGTGCAGGAAGTAGCGAGCGAACTCCGTCGTCGTCCTCCCGCCATCGATGGCGTCTCGCTTTCCGAGCCGCGCACGGTGCGAAAGGTGGAATCGATGCGGCCGTTCGCCCCATCGGATCAGGCGGCTGCGATGCCGGCGTCGAGAACGTCAACGCCTTACAGTCTTGGCAAGGCGAGCGCCTCGGCGACTGCTTCGCCGTCGCAGCGGAATCCGCAAGGGAGTCGGTCTGCCCCAACCAGGGCGCCTCAGCAGCCAGTGCAAGCGACGGTTCACGCACCGACGAGGTCAAGATGAGCCGCGCGGTCCCGCTGTCGTTGTCGATCACGGTCACGCCGTCGCATCGTCCAGTCTTCGTTTGAGTTGATGAAGCTCACGCGCCAATCCAACCTGGACAACGTTCCACGGTCTGGAACCAGTTTGGGTCGCCCGTCGTTGATGCGCAGACGTGACCCGCCGACGATCTACAAGGTGATTTGGCAGTTCGAGCCCGGGGATATCACCAGCGTCTACGACGTCTGGGCCGGCTCGATCAATGCAGAGACCGACGACTTCTGCGGTCACTGCATCGCCATCTTCTCGACCCCCGCCCAGACCTACCGGCTGGCCGAACGATTGAACACCCACCAAGCGATCGACTGTCCGGCCGAGCACCTGGACGCCCTGGATTTGGCGGCGACGCTGTTGTCGATACTGGGTTTGGCCGCCATGCTTTACATCTATCGCCGCGCCTGGAAGCGCTCGCGGCGAACTGAAAGCGAATAGGACCGGACCGTGTGCGAATCTCGGGGCCCGTTGCACGCTGGCTACGGGCTTGGCGCTAGGGTGCGATACAGGCTAGCTGAGGAAATCTTGCAGCGCCTTGCCGCTGTCGATACCAGCCTTCAGCCACCGCGGCATGGGACCGCGGCCCGTCCACGAATTGCCGGCGCCGTCGCTGTAGTGAACCTTGGAAGGTGCGCGCTTGGTCTTCTTCGCGGGCGACTTGGCGGTGCTTGCGTCCACCTTGTCAATTGCAGCGGCGAGCTTTGTCCCGCTGCCCGACGACGCCCTGAACTCATCGATCGAGCGTCCCGCAGCGAGGGCGTCACGCAGCCAACGCGGGCGCGGTCCGCGGCCTGACCATGCATTGCCGGCACCATCACTGAACTTGGTTGAGGACTTCCCAGTCTTCTTCCCAACGCTCTTGCTCGGCGCAGTGCCTAGACCCAGGTGCGCGGCGGTCAATCCGTAGTGCGCGATCGCGACCTTGATCCGGTCAACGACGCCGTTGATCTCGCTGTCACGCAACGCATCGGCCTGGCGTTGGAGTTGCTCGATCTGCTTCTGGATCTGCTTGTAGGTTTGTGCCATTGCTTGCTTAGTAGTTAAGAACGAGAGTACTGACGACTCCCTGGGGCGATTCTGCCACTCCCTTTGTGGATGTTAAATATGGGCAAGTTCCCGCGTGTGTAAAGGAAAGCGCTGTCGCTGTTTCCGGTGACGCAAATCGAGGCTGACTGTATTCAAGGTTGCATGCCCTCAGACGACATCCATCGGCGTGCTCACGACGTGCTTGTAACGCTCCATCACGGCCACCTCGACGCCCAGCCAGCGTGCCACTTCCTCAGGCGCCGTTCCCCGTCGCAATTGCCGCATCGCGAAGGTGTGGCGCAGCTTGAAGGTCCCGCCCTCGTTGCCATCGAGACCTGCCTCCGCGAGCAGTTGTCTGGTTGCCGAGTAGTGGGACTGCTTGCTCCAGGGCTTGCCGGTCGCGGTCGAGGGAAAAAGCATCGCGCCCGGGATCCCTCTCTCCGAGCGCACCTGGAGCCAGTGCTGCACGAGCTCGCCGGCCCAGGGCGCGATCGGCGTCTCGCGCGCCGGGGAGTCCCCGCTTGCGGGGATCGAAATCTTCCAGGGCCGGTCCCGCACGCGCCCGCCACGCGCAATCGGCGAATCCAGCGTGAGCACGCGCACCTCTGCAGGCGTCAGGCCACCGCCCAGATGCAGCGCGACGGCGACGCGATTGCGAAGCTCCTGCCACGTGAACGCCGCATGGGCATCGCGACGGGCGCCACTGGCGCCGGGACGAGGGCGCGCATTGGACAGGAACGCGATGAGGTGCTTGGCCTCCGCAACCGAGAGAAATTCAGGCAACGGGTCGCTGCTGGCAGCCTCCGCATAGCGCACATGCGGATTCTCGGCAAGCCAGTCCGAAGCCGCCGTATTCGGCGGCTCGTCGGACTGCGCTGCATGGTGTCGCAACACCCGATCGATCAGGCGAAGCAGTCGAAGGGCGTGCCGCGGGCTGACTGAGAGGTCCGCGCTCTTCATGCCGAAACGCGCGGACTGGAAGGCCTGGAGGTCCCGCGTGTCGAGCGACGCCAGCGTGACCGCCGGCGACTGGGCCAGGCACCAGCCCATGAAGCCGCGCCACATCTCGCGATAGACGTCGATCGATCCAGGCTGCCGCAGCGCTCCGCTCGCGCGCTGGTCGGCAAGCCACTGCTCGAAGGCGTCGCGCAGATGCTGGTGGGCTGGGACTTCGTCAAAGAGCGAGATGGTGGAAGGCATTAATAAATATACTAACGGACCAGCTGATCCTTGGGAGCGGTTTTGTTGTACTTGTTTTAGGGCAGGAGCGGCTGATTTTTCGCGTGGGCTGGGTTTTGGTTAGCCGTTAGTACATTGATAGCTCGCGGAGGATCATCAGGGGACGATTGCTGCGGCGTCGGAGATCAGCTCTCGAGGTCGAAAGGCCCCATAAACGACGCATTTAGGAAGGGTATCCCTTGGGCGGTCTGGCGTTGGCCCAGTCGCGAAGATGATGGGTCGGGTTCCCAATGGACTGGCTGCATGCCCTCCATGTCGCTTGTTGTCGTTCGCAGGGGCGTCCCGCTCTCAAGGCGGGCAGACCGCCGCGGACTGGCCCCGCCGACGTGGCAGCCAGACATCACGTACCAGCACGTCGTTTTCTCGCTCCTCGACTGTGAATTGATGCTGCGATGGCGCAAGCAGTTGCTCGCAGGCGAACATTACGGATTGCGCCGCTGGCCACGCGAGGCGGGAGATATCCCAGGCAAATGAACGACCCTCGCCAGATCCCAGCACGGTGTCGCCGTTGACGGAGAAACCCAGCGAATCCATCCATCGCACCGCCGGCCATTTCAGCAACTCGCGGCCCGACTGCACATCCCACAGACGAACAGTCTCATCGCGTGAGGCCGTGACTGCCAGGCGATCATCCCGAGAAAGCGCGATCAACTCCAATGGAAAGACGTGACCGCGGAGAATGGAAACGGCACGTCCGTCGCGACGCAAGATTCTTGCGGTGTTGTCCAACGACGCCGTCGCGACCATGTCGCCATCGCTCGAAACGGCCACATGGTTGACCTTGCTGAGATGGCCCTCGAGCGTGCGCACAACGCGCTTGGTCGCAACGTCGATGATCTGGACCTTTCCGGCATCGTCGACAAAGACCTGCCCCCGGTCCACCTTGCTCTGGACCGTTCTGCGCTCAAGCGGTCCTGGCTCGCTGGCAGCCGCCCCAGCCAATTCGTCATGCGCGTTCCACACCCTGAGGGCCTCCACGGCGCCTTGCGTGTAGAGCTGCTTTCCATCAGCCGAGAAGGCAACGGAGTAGACAGGTCCTCCTTCGTGTGCCCGAAGCCGGGACAGTATCGATCCTGTCTTAGCATCTGCCAGCAAGGCCGTGCCATCCGCCGAGGCTGCAGCCACACGCGTTCCGTCGGGGCTGATCGCAACCCCGTACACAGGGCCATCGAATCTTGGCAAGGTTGCCATGGGTACGCCCGTTTGCGCGTTCCAGATCCTTGCAGTGCCATCAGATGATCCGGAGACGAGGGTCTCACCAGTCCGATCTGTCGCCAGCGTGTCGACCCAATTGGCATGCCCATCGAGCGTGCGGAGCAGTGTTCCGCTGTCAGCAGCCCATATTCGGATGGTGTTATCCATCGACGCGGTAGCCAATCGCATTCCACTACCGAGAAAGACGGCTGCCCTCAGGCGATCGCGATGGCCGGCCAGGCGGAAGGTCAGTGCGCCGTCCTGCACGCGCCATACCTGCGCTTCGCCGGTATGGGATGCCGTCGCGACGAACTGACTGTCGGCCGAAAACGCAATCTTGTAGAGAGCCATGCGATCGGGCCGCAGCGTGAAGGCAAGGTCACCAGTTCGCGCATTGCGAATCTCGGCTGTCCCCATCTCGCCGGCGACCAACGTGATTGACCAGATCTGCCCCACGCCCACACGACCGTGCCAGATCTCACGCCCCATGGCGCGGTCCATGACGCGCACCATGCCATCGCCCTCGGCGAGCCCCAGGAGCGAACCCTCAGCGCTCACAGCCATGTCCCGCACTTCGCCGATCGAATCGACCACGATCCTGGTGCGCTGGCCAGTCTCCAGGTCCCACTCGGCAAGTTGCTTGTCACGGCCACGCAAGATCAGGCCGTGCCCATCCTCCAGGAATTGTGCGGGGGCCCCGGAACTGGTGAACGTGCGCAGCAACCGCCCTTGATCCTCCAGGACCGCTCCAAGGCCCACACGCAGTGCTTGCGCTTCCCTCGGGAACAGCTGCAGGCCCGCCAGCGCGTAGCGAGCGCGGGCGCCAGGGGTCGCCGTAGGGTCCGAGGCCCGCTGCACGAAAAGACGACCGAGCGCCTGCTCGGCACGCTCTGCATTGGCCTCGGCCGTGCGACGCTGGGCATTGGCTTCCAACGTCTGAAACACGGCGACGGCGGCGACGCCAGCAAAGAAGAGCGCCATCGCGGTGATCCCCAGCAAGATGCGACGCTGTCGACGCCGCTCGCGACGAAGGAGGTCATCCTGTCCGATGCCGAGGAGACCTGCAATGGCCGGCGTCAACTACCTTGTCCGCCCGGCGACAACTATCCTGGCCGGTGGAGGCGGGGGAATTTATTGATGGTCTGAGTGTCTTTGGCTGTCTCTTCTCGAGTTCCTTTTTTAATGGCTGTTTGGCAAGCGAAGCGCGTCAGGCCGGAGGCTCATTCGGGGAGCTGTGGTCAAGTCACGGACCCCGCAGGGGCTGTCCACAGGCTTGGCCTGTGGGCAGGTGGCTTGTCCACGGCGGGCGAGGTTTGTTCAAACGCTTTCGATAGTTGTCGCCGCCAGGGCGCGTTTTGCCGGCGCCTGTGCTGCCTGAGCGGCCCGACGTCGGTAACTTTCGACGTTCATCTCGAGGATCGTCGAGTGGTGGACCAGGCGGTCGACCGCGGCCACCGTCATGGCGGCGTCGACGAACACTTCGCCCCATTGCGAGAACGGCGTGTTCGCCGTGATGGCGATGCTCTTTCGCTCGTAGCGCTCGGCGATCAGCTCGAACAGCACGCTGGTCTCGGCCTGGTCGCGGCGCACATAGCTGATGTCGTCCAACACCAGCAGATCGAAGCGATCAAGCTTGGCCAACTCTTGGGCTAGGCGCAGGTCGCGTCGCGCCGTTTGCAGGCGTTGCACGAGCTCGGAACAGCGCACGAACAGGACCCTTCGTCCGGCATCGATCAGAGCGTGCCCGAGGCCACTGATCAAGTGGCTCTTGCCCACGCCAGGCGGGCCGAACAAAAGCACGCTGGCGCCGCGATCGAGCCACTCAGTCCCTGCGGCCAGCGCCATCACCTGGGCCTTGGACACGCTAGGCACAGCGGCGAAGTCGAAGTTCGACAGCTGCTTGTCCGGGGTCAGCCCCGACTCGTTGCGGTGTCGCTCGATGCGGCGCACTTCGCGCTCGTTGCGTATTTCGGCGATGGTGAGTGCCGCACCGCCGCCCAGCAGTCGGCGTTCAAGCGATGCTTCGTCGAGCTCGGCCGTCGATGCCCAATCGAGCCCGGCGCCACCTGCCAGGCTGAGGTACTTGGCAACGGCCCCCTTGGAGATCGAGAGACTCTGGGCAATGCGCTCGTGCGAAAGGTTGCCCTGGTACTTGAGTCTGAGTATGTCCTTGATCATGCGTATGTCCATGCGTTGCTGTGGCATCAGGCCCGGCCCTCAAAGGGCGCAAGGCTATGCCCAGCGGTTGGTTCATACGCAACGTCAGCACCGACCGTGAGACCGTGAAACCGGTCAGATCTGGCTCGAAACCTCTTCGGTCACGACACCGGAATCGCCGGTCACGTTCCCGAAATCATCGGTCACGATGCCGAAAACACCGGTCACGCTCTCCCGAAATACGCACTCGTTGATCTCGTGCTCGAACAGCGCCTCCAGCAGTCGATTGCCAGGCCAGCCCTCACGATCGGACTGGGCACACAGATCGAGGGCAAGCCGCTTGACCGTGGGCAGCCTCAGATCGGTCAGGATGAGGCCCAGACGGCCTTCCAGGGCCGCGCTCATGCTCGCACTCCCAGCAAGGCATCGAAGCCCGCCAGATCGGGCAATTCCACCTTCACGTCCGGCAGCACGCCGGGGCGCGGCGCAAGCAGCGTGGTCAGCGCCAGCAGGTCGGGCAATTGATCGAGCTCGATGAGCTGCTCCAGTTCGGTGGCCAGTTGGGCCTCATGGCCGTCGGCGGCCAACGCGAGCAATCCGACAATGGTCTTGCAGGCGTCGCGTTCACTCAGCTGCGCGTTCAGCCGCTCCCAGGTCTGGCGATAGACCGCACGCGGGAACATCGCATCGCGCAGCACCGAACGCGCGAAGGCGCCGGGCTTGCGCCTGAGCGCTGCGATCAGGTGCCGGTAGTCGATGTCGCGCGGATGGCGCTGCCCGTCGCAGTGGTTCAAGCGCGCACGCTCGAGCACGCACGTGCCACCGAGCCAGCACTCGATGTGGTCGGTGTACAGGCGCACCGTCATGCGCTGGCCGACGAGTTGGCTCGGCGCGCTGTACTGCGCGCCGCGTACGGTGAAGATCGCGTATTTGCTCACCCGTGCAGGCACCTCCTCGTACTCGGCGGTGCGCCGCTGCGGCAGTGCGCGCAACGTGGCGCGCTCGACCACCAGGCGGACTGCCACGCGGGCGTTGAGCCGCGCGACGATCGTCGCTACCAACGCCTCGTACGCCGCACGCTCGTCGAAGCAGCGCGAGCCGCGCAGGCGCAGTGCCTGGTCGAGCGCCGTCTTGAGCGAATCGTGACGCGATTCGATCGAGCCATTCTCCTGCGACTGACCCGGATTGCAGCGACTCGCGCGCATCTCGTAATGCTTGCACAGCGTGGCGTAGCGGCGCGTGAGTTCGAGCTCCTCGGCCAGGTTGTTGAAGGCGGCCGACAGGCTGTCAGTTCTGTGTTCCTCGGGTACGCCGCCCAGGCGCCACAGCGCCGATTGCAGCCCGGTGGACAGCGCGATGAAGCTCTCGCCACCCTCGAATACGACGGCGTGGCGCCAGCCCGAGTGGGCGAGCGCGAACTGGTAGATCCGATGCGGGAAGGCGACGCCAGCGATGACCACCTCGAGTTCGTCCCAGACGGTGAAGTCCGACAGCCCGAGACGCCCGGGGGGATGTTCCTGCGCGAAGAAGACTTCGCGCTCGGGCCCATGCACGGCGCGCCACTGGCGTACGCGGCGCTGCAGTGTGCGAAGCATCGATGTGCCGTAGTCACCGGGATAGCGGCGCTGCAGCTCCTCCAGCAGCGTCACCGCGTTGAGTGCGCCGTCGGTCTCCAGCAACGGGACGACCTCGCTGTCCCACACCGGAGCCAGCGGATCTGCGCGGGTGCGCCATGCCCGCTCCTCGCGCTGAGAGGGCAACGCCTCCCGCTGTTCGATGCGCCGCGCGCTACGTTCACTGATGCCGGCCTTGGCGGCTGAGGCGACCTGACTGAGCCTCAGGTGGTGTTGCTTGTACTTCTGCACTTGGTGGTCCGTGATCTTTTTGCCGGGCAAAACGCGAACCTTCGATGAATGACGATCGGCTCACGTTAAACCCGCCTCCCGGACCGGCCCGGCACCGGTACAAACCGGCCAAGATAGTTGTCGTCGACCGGCCAAGCTAATTGTCGCCAACCACTGCAAGGATCTTGGTCAGTCCCGCGTCGCGCCCATCCTTGTCCTTGCGCAGATCGGCGCCGAGGCGATCTGGCCCAGCCAGCAGGGGCGCCGGAAAACACGCCGGCGGATCGGCGTCAAGAATGACAGGAATGATCGGCCGCTCTTGCTTGAGCCCGAGGAAGTATTCGATTTCCGCCGCCACGTAGATGCTCGCGGCCGCATCGCGTGAACACAGCACGATCAGAGAGTCGGAGCGATCGAGGGCCGCCTCGATCTCCCTTTTCAGTTCGCCGCCGGCCGCAAACTCCTCACGATCGCGGAACACCTTCCCCAACCGTCGCCCAAGGAGTCCTCGAACACCCACTGTGGTAGCAACGTTCCGCGGGATCCGGTAAGCCTCCAGCTTGCGATGCAACCACTGCGCAAGCTTTTCATCCTTGTGGGAGTAACTGATGAACGCGGAAAAACGAGCAGCCAAGTGGTTCCCCGGGGACAGCGCGACGCAAATCCACCAGGATGCGTCCAGGAAGGTCGCGCGCAGACACTTGTTGAAGCGCGGAGGACCTCCAGAGTAGCCGGTTGATGTCCAATGCGCCTCATCATTCTGGTGTGGGCGAGAGTCTTTCCACCTCCCTTGACTGCATGTTTCGTCTGACCTGCGGCGCATGGGACGGCCATTGAAGCCGGCGCAGGAACCGATCGTGCGCCCTGGAAGGCGCAGTGACCGAGGAAATATGGAGATCTGGCCGTTGTCCCGCGATCTGCCGATCGTTGAGTTGCTGCTCTCCGGGTCAGCGGCGTAGAGGTGCAGACGTGCCCGGGACGCCCTGCGAGCACTTCGATCTAAGCGACCACATGGTGCCGCATGGGGAGCAGGGCGTTGCGCCTCGCGTACGCTTTCTTTCTTCCGGGCTGCGAATGGCAGCCTCGTGCTCCAGTCGCTGTCGCATGTTCGCGGTAGCCTGGGGCGCAGATCCAGCGACTGTCAGGAGGCATGCGCGCTCAGGAACTCGATGACGCGGTGCTGGGCCGCTTCGACGTCGGCGACTCGTGAACAGCCAGGTGGGTGCGTCGCGTCGTGAGCCGTGGTCAGCACCCGTTGGAAGGCGCTGATTGACACGCGCGCAGTGCGATATACAATTGCCATATACATCCGTCATGAGGAGATAGGCATGTCCATCGGAACTGTGTTCGTCAACAACCGCACCCAAGCCGTCCGCCTCCCTTTGGACGTGCGTCTGCCCGAGGGCATCCACAAGGTAGAAGTACGTGTCAGGGGCAACGAGCGCATCCTCGCGCCCCTCGGCCAAACCTGGGACAGCTTTTTTCTGGACGGCCCCCGTGTCAGCGAGGACTTCCTGCCCGAGCGCGCCAATCAGCACCAGCCGGAGCGGGAAGCGCTTTGATGCTGCGCTACCTTCTTGACACCAACATCGTCATCTACGTGTTGAAGCGGCGCCCCGTCGAGGTGCTGGCTACATTCAACGCGAACGCCAGCCGCATGGCAATCTCCTCCATCACCCTAGCCGAACTCATGCACGGCGCGGAGAAAAGCAGTCGCGTCGGCGAGAACCTTTCCGTCATCGAGGACTTTTGCAGTCGCCTGGTCGTTCTTCCCTACGGCACCAGGGCCGCCCAGCACTATGGGGCCATTCGTGCCGCTCTGGAAAAGCTCGGCCAGCCCATCGGGGTGAATGACCTGCACATTGCAGGCCACGCACGCAGCGAAGGCTTGGTGCTCGTGACGAACAACATGGCGGAATTCGAGCGGGTGCCTGCACTTGAAGTGGAGAACTGGGTCCACGCGGGCCAGTGAGGCCCAGCCTGATCGTGCCGAATGGCTGCGCCTGATTTCGCGGAACACAGTCGGCCGGATGCGCTGAGGGCAGGGCGCTCCAAGTGCGCAGCAGCGAGGTGCTGCGGGATACTTTAATGCGCTGACGGCAGGCTACGAGCACAGCCTTCAGGTGATGATGCCTCGAGGCGCGATCAGGCTTTGAAGGGAAGATAGAAGGCGGCGGTCATCCTCGGCCGGGCTCCGGAGTCGCGATGTTCGGCGGAAGTCCGGTCGGGCCCCCGCGCCACTGCATCGCGGCGGGGTCTCTTCATTGCCGGCTTGGCGGCTTCGTCAGCGAGTTATGCATCTGCTGCAACCATCCGCCGGTCCAAAAGTCGATGACCTGCTTCTCAAATTCGGCCTGCATCGCAGAGGCCTGGCGTTGCATCATGCTAGCCGCCATGCCATGAGCCGTGCTCATCATCTGATTGGCGGTGCTGAGCCACACGCTCATGAACGGGTTGCTCGTCGGCCAGGGATTGGTCATCGAGATTCCTCGGTTAGTGAAAATGGAAGTTCCACGCGCCACTCCCCCCAATCCGTAGGACAAACGCCGCATCCTTTGTCCTCGGACGCGGCGGCGCTGCTCATCTGGGCCCGGGGGCGATGTCGATCAGAGGAGCAACCGCAGTGCATCCGCGTCAGAGAGCGTCCGGCGGGTCGGCTGCTCAGCAGCACTTCTCGAAACCTCAGACGTGGAAGGTGGCGTGCGATGAGCAGAAAACAGGCCGCCAGTGGCGTCGACGTGATGCGCCAAAGAAATGCCCATGGCCGCTTTTGCCGAGGCGGTCGGATTCGATTTCGATCGGCGGGCACGCATCGCGCCGATTGTCTTAAAGTCTGGCGTCGTCCGAGGCCAAGGCGACCGCGGCGATGCTTCAAAGCGCTTTGAGGTTGTGCATCGTTACACGCTTTTTTCGAGCTGGGCGCGGGTCAAGGAGATGTTCGCCGACCAGCTTTACCGCCCACAGGAAGCCGGTCCGAAGTCAAAGAACTTCCAGTGCAGCAGCAAACACCTTTTGGAAACCCTAGCCGCGCGGACTGACGTCCCCGGGTCCTGCTTGTCGTTTGGAGTTCTGAAGGCGTCGCCGCTTGCCAGCGAAAGACGAGCGATCGGCTACAACCGCAGCCATTGACCCTCGGCACGTCAAGTTTCCGCACCGGCATGGATAGAGAGACGGACTTTCGGACGGATCGATAACCAATGCATAGTCGAGAAATAGCTCAGCCCCTTGTCCCACCGCGCGGGTCGCGAAGACGCGCAGCACGATCGATCCATCTGCGGAGAACTCCTCGCGGGCCTCGCAGTTCGGCGCGCATGCATGGTTCAGGTGGCGTGTCGCATTGCCGCCCTTCGCGCCGTCGATCATTGTTCCGTCAGACAAGCCGAAGAGGTACGTGAGGCCGCTGGTCCAGTTTTCCAGTTTGGCTTCCTCAACGTTGTAACGCTGCCCCTCGTAAGTCCCGATACAGGTGCCTGACATGATGTCGACGCGAGCGAAGACGCCCTGGCCATGCACGGCGCTGTCGCGCACGGCAATCAGATCATTGAAGGAGGAATCAGGATGAGCGCAGCGGATCGAGGGCATCTTCGTGCCAAGCAAGCCCCACGCCAATGTCTCCGAACGAAATTGCTGAATCGACCCGAGATGGGACCAGCAGGCAGAGCGCTGACACGGGTCGCCGTAAGACTACTCTGTGGTGGAAATTCAGGCCATTGCGCCTGACCGCTGCGCGGACGCATCATCGCCATCAAGGGCAGTTCGCGGCGAACATAGTCATTCCGCAAGTGGCGTGCAGTCGCATGCAGGTCTCTCGCGCTGAGAAGCACAAACGAACTGACCCGGCTAGTTGCCCCGCGGGCTCGGTTCCATGGAAGGTGCTGCGTTTGCCCGCAAGAGTCTGCACTGCCTACGCGAGAGGCGTACCGGAGCCTGGGCGAAATGTGGTGCCTGCGCCTGCTGCGCGCTGTCGGACGGGGATCGCGTGATGGGGGCGCCGATCTTCCGCAGGCCATCGGGCAGCGCATGACGGCGCTAAACCCGCGGTTTTTCTGTGGTGGTAGCTCATGGCAAACTCGAAGGCAAACCAGCTGTCGACTCCTTGAAGGTCAGCGCGGCATGAAGCGCAACGGGGCCGTCGCCTTTTGTCAATGTCATGCGACATAGCGAATATTGAAAGGAGCTGCCACCATTGTGTCGACAAGGCCTCGACGTTCCACTGGCGGAGCTCGCTCGCTCAGTTGTTGAAGAAGGGCGCAGACCAAATGTCGTGGCGCCATGTGGCCTGCGACGGGGCGAAGAAAAGCTGGATAGCCTTTTTGCTGACTTACTGACTTAACTAGAGTCAGCCTGAAGTTGACCCGATTTCGCGGACACCCGATCCTTATGGATGAAGGAGTCCGATATGCCTACACCGAAGCCTCCGTACCCGGCGGAGTTCCGCCGACAGATGGTCGAACTGGTCCA
>NZ_JBPJZT010000039.1:0-10097 GCF_051216375.1 Variovorax glacialis
GAATGATCGAGCCCGCCGGCGCCTTCACGATCAAGATGCTGCGCTCCCTGCACTCTTCCCCTGCGACGGCGATGGGCTCGATCCTCGCGCCTTTGGAAGTCCCGGCACGCGCCAGCGCCTTCAAAGAAGGCGGCAGCTATTCGTTCTTGATCACGCATCGGCTTGGCGTCGTGCTGGTTCATCCGAGTGCAGACTTCGCGCCCGACATGATGAACAGCGTGCGGGCCGACGTCGTCTTTCTCGGAATCGGTGGCCTGAGCAAGCGAGGCGAAGCGTTCACGCGGGCATATTGGAAAGAGCTCGTTGACAAGACCCATGCCAAGACCGTGATCCCCGTGCATTGGGATGACTTCGCCACCCCGTTGTCGGAGCCGATGAGGCCGCTGCCCCAGGCCTACGGTGACTTCGACCAGACGATGAGCTTGCTGGTGTCGCTGGCGCACGAAAGCCGCGTCCGCCTGGCGCTGATGCCGGTGGCCCGGCCCGTGCCGATCCTCCCGAACCGGGATTGACAGACTGCAGCAAATGCGTACTTCGGAGGAGCGTGACCGGTGGTATCGGCATCGTGACCGATGATTTCGGGAACGTGACCGGCGATTCCGTTGTCGTGACTGAAGAAGTCTCGAGCTAGATCTGCCCGGGTTCTCGGCCGGTGCGCCGGTGCTGACGTTACGTATGAGCCAACCGCTGGGCAAAGCCTTGCGCCCTTTGGGGGCCAGGCCTGATGCCACAGCAACGCATGGACATACGCATGATCAAGGACACGGGCGGGCCCTCGTGATCACAAGATCCATGCTCCATACCCCCGATCCGCGACCACCGATGGGGGCCTCCATGAAGGCGCACCAGGGCGCGCGGTGCCGGCACGGTTTCGGGCTACGCCCGGCCCCGTTCCGACACCGCCGCTCTTCTCCTCCAAATTGACGCGCTGTTCTCATCCAGATTGACGCGCAGCACGTGGCCATCGTGCGGCTTCGCGAAGATGGGCGCCGAGCAGCTGCTCGTGGCGGCCAGATCGCGCACCTGGACGTCACGCCCTGTGCGCTGGCAGGTCGGCGTAGCGCTGGCGCGCATTGCGACCAGTGGCTCAGCATCGCGGGTTGCCGCTCAGTTGCGTGCGGCCGACCAGCATTCCCCGCGGCGCTTTCATAAATTTTCGCCTTTTGATCAGGACTTTCGTAGTCGAAGTGCGGATCCTCGCAATTGAGGACACCGCATCCCTAGTGTGTTGCCAAAACCTCAAACCGACGATCGAGATATCAACTGAAAGGACTGGCCATGGAAAGAGCGAGAGACAAGATCCCACCATCAATCATTCGTCATCAAATGATGCAGTCATGCATCAATATCGCCGGATCGCAGTCAGGCCGCATCGCATTGCACTTGATCTGTTTGGCACGGGATCACGAATGGCGCTGGCATTTAGACGGTATCAAAAGAGAGCTGACGCAACCGATCCCCTCTGCAAAAGCCGCGAAGCCGAATCTCGTCAACTTGTAATTATCTGGACTAGGAGAAAAAGATGAAAACTTATCTGAGAATTCTCATTGCCGTCACTGCCTCGGCAGCGGTGGCTACCGCGCAAGCACAAGTCAGAACGGGAGTGCTCGCACCCTACGGCACGCATGTGTACTGGCAAACGTTCCAAAGCGGCGACCACGCCTTGGTCGCACTCAAGGCCGATGGACTGACCCGAATTTCCGTGTTCAATGGATATAGGGAAATCTGCCACCAAACGTATTCGTGCGAGATATTCGCTTTCTACGGAAGCCCTGAAGTACGCATCGAAGTGCGAAATTATGCACCTTATGCAAGCTCATACAAGATTGCATCCGTCAAATGAATGCTCAAAGTAGACGAGAAGCAGAGAGTCTTTGGCCGAGCTTAGGCCGGCGCAGGCTGCAGGAGCACCTCTACGTGCGCAAGGGTTGGGCGAGATCTTGCGCGACCGGTGATCCAGACGTCTATCGCGGGAATACACGCAGTATTCAACTGCTGAAGCAAACACCTCAATCGGCGCTCGCGTTGGCGTGCAATCCTGCATGCACCGGCGCAAATCCGTTGAGGACTTTACTCAACACCTCCGACCACACGACCATGAACCTCCAACCTCTGACACCTGCATCGAACGGCACGCCGGGTGATATGCGCATGTTCCCACCATGGCATTTCGCCATGATGAACGACTCGCGCCGCAACAAGGGGATCGAAAGCGCGATCCGAGACGCCAACGTGAAGGGCAAACTCGTATTCGAAATCGGCACGGGCGCGGGCCTGACCGCCATGTTGTTCGCGAAGTACGGCGCGGCGAAGGTCATCACCTGCGAACTTGACGCACAGCTGTACGCCATCGCAGTCAGGACCATCCAGAAAAACGGCCTGGCCGGCGGCATTCAGGTTCTGCAAGGTTCGAGCACGGACTTGATCAAGGCCAAGGCGGTGCCGAAAGACCCGGACATCGTCTTTACCGAGACGCTAGATTGCGGCGTCGTCGGCGAAGGCTACACCGCCATCGCCAACGACATCGCCGAGATCGCCGGTAAGTCGACGATGGTCATGCCGTCGCGTGTCGAGCAGTACGGTTACATGCTCGAATCACAGGAACTCCGTAATCAGAACCACGTCGACTACTACGACGACCTCGACCTGACGGAGATCAACAGGTACGCGACGGAGGCCTACTTCCCTGTTCGTCTAGGCAATTTTGCGTCGAGATCGCTCTCCATGAGTAGTCTCGTGCGCGAGTACGACTACACGCAGGAGAGCAACCTCGCTCACTACGTCACCTTCGACAGCTACGCCGAAGGGGTCTGTCATGGGATCGCGTCGTACTTTCACGCTTACTACGGGCAGCACGTCGTCTCGAACGAACTGCGCGACCGGGTGCACTGGCACCAGGCGGTCCATCACCTCAACGAACCGTTGCCGATCAAGGCCGGTCAGAAGTACGTGTTCCATTTCTCGCAAAGCGGGCGGTTCTCTCCGCTGCAACCGAAGCGGAGGCATTCGTGAACAAAGCGGACGTTCTCGCCCAGAAACTGGTCCACGACTTCACGATCGACAACTACGAGTTGTGCAAGGACGCAATCCTCGCGTTCTGCAACAGCCCGCTGCACATCGACGACGAGCATCGGTACGAGCAGAACTACTACGGGCGACGCCTGCGCCCCCACATCGCCAAATTCCTTGACTTCTCGTCGCCCCTTCGGCTCGGTCGGCAAGCCGACTATGCCGCGCTCTCAGCGAACCGGATCCTCTTCGCCATGAACGAGTCCGACTTTCTGATGTTGCCGGAGGACGCCGGAGGCTTCGATCCGACCGCCTTCACGACGTTCTACGCTGACGACAAGAAGGCGGCGGCTAACCTCGGAATGCCGCTGCTCGAGAAATTTCTGTTCTCGTTCCTCGAGGACGAAATCGTCACTTCCGACAACTGGACTGCGGCGTCGGTCCGAAATTACCTCGAGGAATATTCGATCCGGACGACTAAGGTGTCGTCGCTGCCGTCGGCCGACGCGATCGACCACGCGGTGGACCCCCGCAACGCGGCTCTCGACTTTCTCGTGCAGCTCGCGCCGGACTTTCTCGTCGAATCAAGCCCCATGGCTAGATACGCCAGCGGGAGCTACGGGTCCATGGCATCGGAGCTTTTCAAAATCATCATCGACGAGCTCGGCTACGGGAACGCACATAAGAAGCACGCGGCCATGTTCGGCGACATGCTGCGATCGTGCGACCTGAACCCCACGCCGCACCACTACTGGCAGTACTACCTGAACGGCAGCATTTACTTGGCGAACTACTACAACATGGTCACGAGGAACAAGCGGCACTTCTTCAGGTACGTCGGTGCGATCTATCAGGCCGAGACCGCCTTCATCACGAGCTGCGGGGTCTGGATGGACACGCTGCAGAAGCACCTGCCGACCATGGACGGTCGGTACTTCCGCGAGCACTGCCACATTGACCGCGATCACAGCCGCATGGTGCTCGACGGCATCGTGATGCCGGCAGTTGAGCACTACGGCGCGTTCGCGGCGCGGGAGGTGGTCAGGGGTTTCGAGGAGGCGCGTTGGCGGTCGACTTTCTGAATGACGTCGACCGCATCGCGTTTTCACACAGCCTCGGCCAACTGCGGACATTCACCCGTGCCTCCCAAATGCTTGATGCTCTCGTCTCACCATGGTCTTGTCTTGGCGCCCTTGCCGGCTTGGCGCTCGCGATGGTGGTCCACTGGGCCGCGCCAGGTACGGCGCGACGATTTGTAGGCCAAGTGCCGTAGCTACAGCTCGCCACTGTTCTGCGAGGAGCTCGCGCTCATCCATGCTTCGCCTCGGATTGATATTTGTTCAAGCTCAATTTGGTCTCGCCGTGAACGACAGGTTCTGGCCGCATTCTGACCTACCCACTGGCAGGCTTGGTCCCGACTAGAACGGGCTGATAGAACCCGTCATCGAGACGCTTTACGCCTTCGAAGCCAGCCTCGCGCATCAATTCACAGAGTCGTGCGACGGAGACGGCGTAGCACCTGGACCGCATTGTGTGGGTTTTCACTTGCCCGGTCGCGATGTCGTCTTCAACGACGAAGAAGGACAGGTCGTAGTGGTCGCCCTGGAAGTCCCAGACCTGGAACAGCACATAGCGCTTGCCGTCTTCGACCCTCGCTCCGTAATGCTTGACGAGGTTCGAGCCGCGTTCTTCCTTGTCATAGTCCCTGACAGTGATGGCGCATCCGCCGCCGGGTCGCAAGCACGCGAAGAACTGCTGAAACGCGAGTAGCAGGTCATCGTCGGTCAACAGGTGCGGAACCGAGTTGTCGCACGAAATGATGAGGTCGAAGCCCGTGCCATGAACTTCGTGGGCCGAGCGCATATCGCCGACGGTGAGGTCGACCGCCAGGCCCCGAAGGTCAGCCTCGCGCCGCGCGCGTTCGATTTCCTTACCCGAGAGGTCTGAGCCGACGACCGAGTAGCCGCGCCCTGCAAGCGCGAGGGTTTGAGTTCCGATGCCGCATGAGACGTCCAGCAAGGTACGGTGCCCAGGCCACTCCGCCTGAATGAGCCGGTCCAGCTGTTCGCCCTGTCGCTGGATGCTATTGCTCCAGTTTGGGAATATCAGGTGATACAGCGGGGCGAGGTCGTCGTAGAAGTCCATCGTCAGTCAGGCTTCGAAGGGTGTCGCCAGTTTACAAATCGCCGGAGACGCGAAGGTCCGCATCTGGCCGCTGGCGGCTGGTGGCAGTTGCCCGCGTCCTGCCACGGCCGCCGGCGACCATCAGGTCCGTCAAGACCCCGCGTCGCTGCGGTTGGAACTCATCAAAATTGAGGAGGAGACCGATTCCGCTGCGGCGCTCAGGCGCCGGAAGGAACCGCTTGCTTCCATCAGCTATACAAGACCGTCAAAATCAGGCCGCCCACTGCGAGGATTCCGACAACAATGGCTTCGGCCTGATTGAGGGTCAACTCCTTCTTGATAACGAACTTTGCAAGCAGGCAGACTGCGATTACTGCGATTACTGCGACGAAGGCTAGAAGGTATGCCACCGCGGCCGACGTATTCGCAGGATTGATTTTCATAGCGAGCTCGCCACTTTGGCGTGGTTGATTTGGCTGCCGTCGAGGTTCGAGCGGGTGACCGCTCTTGGCCGAATCTTGCCTGCTGCGCCGGGGTGTCTCCTAAGACCATTGTCCCCAGGCGATGTTGAGCTCGAAGCCGGGGACGACGCCAAGAAGTCTCTCTGTCGCCTCCTTCGCAGCCATGTAAAACGCAGCGTAGGAAGAATCGACTGGATGCACCTGCAGGGCTGTGAGGTCAATCTGGCATGCAAGCACCGGGGTGAAGCTCTGCGACATCAGTACCGTGAAAACGCCGTCCTTGGCGCCGGTAACGTACTCGCCTTCTACGCCCGCTGCATCCACCGAGAGCGAGAACGTTGGCGAGGGCGCGATGGATGCCGTCAGGCCGGCGGCCATGGTCCGACCTCCGGTGTGGCGCTTCCACTCGTGCGTGACCTTCCGGTGTTCGCGCACGCTCGACCAAGGCGTTCCCTCTACCTTGTTTGTGAGCCAGTCGAAAACTTCTGCGGGTGTCTTCATCGTTCTTCCTGGCGTTGCCGACGCTAGCTGACTCGGAGGTCTGAGTGTCGGCTTGTGGGCAGCTTACCGTCCATTGCTCATCGAGCGCGTTCGAGGGCCGCGATGTACGGCAGGACTCGTGGATGAGCCTCAACCCACTCCGCGCCAAGGAACGTCGATATGGAGCCCGAGCCGATGACGCTCGCGATTGCCCAAACTGGGACGCGGCCTTCAGCAGGTCGTGCGCCGCATGCATCACGTTCTCGCTTGCAGCCGACTCCGGCTCGCCAGCTTCGATGCCCCACTCCTTCTGAATCGCCGCGATGAGCTTGCCTGCCGCGGCTTTGATGGTTGTTCGGGAACGTGTCATAGGTGCAAATCTAGCTTGCTCGTGAACGTCTGGTTCTGGCCGAGGCCGTGTGAAAACGCGATGCGTTCGACGTCATTCCGAAAGTCGACCTCTCGGGTGGGCTCAGGCGGCGTTTTCTCGAATGCTCCAAGGGGTCAAGGACCCTCGAAAACGTGAGTCGACGGAGTTTTCACACAGGCGCGGCCGCATTCTGCCGGTCGCGCTACTCGTCTGTCTGCCGGGCTTCGGCCTGGCGGCTCCATGGGGCCCCGCCATCCTCGCGCCATGCCATCCAGCCTGGTCGTACGTCCGCAAGTTGAACCAATGTCGGGTCTCGGTCAACCATGCTTGTCAGCGAGACCACCATCTCGTCTGCTGCGTCGAAGGCGTCGCCGGTGAGGAACTGCCAAGCGCCATCCTTCGCGTCTCGTGAAGCCATCAAGACCGGCTTCACGCCCTCGACAATCGAACGGACCGTCAGGCACTCCGTGCTTGGCGGGCTGTCGAACGGCCAATCACGCGGCTCAGAAGGCATCGCTGGGTCCTTGAAATAGGGTCTGGTGTCGGCCGCATTCTGCCGGAGAGCCGCCCGGACAGGTACGACCTTGCGGCCGACTGCTTCAGGCGTCGGTCTGTTCCGCCAGCTCCAACGCGTCTTCAACCTCGATGCCCAAATAGCGCACCGTGCTTTCAATTTTGCTGTGGCCGAGCAGAAGCTGCACAGCGCGCAGGTTCCTTGTGCGCCGATAAATCAAGGATGCCTTGGTCCTGCGCATCGAGTGGGTACCGTAAGTCGCGCTGTCCAAGCCTATTTCCTCGACCCAGCCGTCCACGATACGGGCGTACTGTCGCGTTCCAATGTGCGGCGACTGCTGGACCCGGCTCGGAAACAAGAAATCTCCGGGCTTCAATTGGGCCTTGGCAATCCACGCTTCCACGGCGAGCCGGGTCGGGCCCGTCATCTCGAACTGCACGGGTTGTCCAGTCTTCTGCTGCATCACCTTTGCTCGAGCAGCAACGCGCTCGCCGTTTGAGACGTCGCGGACGTGAAGCTACACGAGGTCGCACGCCCGGAGCTTGCTGTCGATGCCCAAATTGAACAGTGCGAGGTCGCGCACCCGACCTTGCAACTGCAATCGCACCCGGATGGCCCAAATTTCCTTGAGCCTGAAGGGGGTCTTCTGTCCAACCAGCTTGCCCTTGTTCCACGGCTCACGGTGACACGTCGAAATCGCTTCCATGATGAGCTCCTTTAGGGGAATGGAGCTTCAGTCTGCGCCGACGAGGCAGGCCTTGAGCAGGTAGGCCACCGTTTGAAGGCCCTGCCCGTCAGCTCTAGGGGTCATACCAGGTAAATCTTTGTTTGGGCCGAAGCCCGTGTATGCCTTTCCGTCCTTCAGCGCGTTGGACCTCATATGAAGGGCCTCAGCACGTTCAACCGAGTTCGCAAGATGTTCCATCACGCCGCCATTGCTACGACCACCACCCGCTCACCGCCGGGGGTCTGGTCACGCGCGCGCTAGCCGCAGCTCACTCAACACCAGAACCGTCCGGCTCATACCCGGACGGTTTTTTCTTTTTCAGCTTAAGGATTCATCATGCAGAACCAACGCTATCTTGACGTCGCTCAACGGATGCAACTGCTTCATGTCGGCGAAGGAGCCGGCGTCGTCTACTGGCAGCCGGCAGGCCTGCGTCTCTACGAGAATCTGCGCAGCTACATTCGGGCCAAGCATCGCGCGGCTCGATACCTCGAGGTCAAGTCTCCCAGCCTGGTCGCGGTGGACGTCTTCGAGCGGTCGGGCCACCTCGAGAAATATCGAGGCAACATGTTCCTGGCGTCGGTGGATGGCGAGCACGGCTCGGAGGCCGGCGGATATGCCTTGCGGCCCATGAGCTGCCCGAACCACATCGTGTTGTTCGAGTCGATGCGCAGGAGCTACCGCGAACTCCCGCTGCGCTTCTTCGAGTTCGGGGAGGTGTTTCGCGCAGAGCCGTCTGGCTCGCTCCGAGTGCTGTTCAGGCAGCGTCAGTTCTGCCAGGACGATTCCCATGTCTTCGTCGACGAAGGCGCGGTCATGCAGGTGGTGGGCGAGTACCTTCGGATGGCGCGAGACGTCTATCTGGAGCTCGGCTTCGAAAGCGTCGACTACGCCATCTCGCTTCGACCCGAGAGACGCTTCGGCAGCGAGGCCCTTTGGGATAGCGCGGAAGAGGCGCTGCGCAGCGCTTGTCGCGACCACGGCGTGGAGTGGGGGGAACTCAGCGGCGGTGGCGCGTTCTATGGTCCGAAGATTGAGCTCCAGGTGAAGGACAAGCTCGGCCGAAGCTGGCAGATGGGCGTCCTTCAGCTCGACTACGTGCTGCCCGAAAGATTCAATCTCTCCTTTCAAGGCGCATCCGGGTCGTTGGCGCGGCCGGTCATCCTGCATCATGCGGTGCTGGGCTCCTTGGAGAGAATGATTGGCATCCTCCTGGAGATGCACGGAAGCCGGTTGCCCGCCTTCCTGCATCCCTACCCCGCAGTGGTCGTCGCGGTCTCCGAGAAGAGTCAGGACTACGCAGGGCGCTGTGTTGCCGCGATGCTGGCGAACGGGAAGGAGGTCATCGAAGACAAGGCCGACGACCCGCTCGGCGCGCGGCTTCGCAGGTGGAAGCAGCTCGGCGCTCGACGCATCTTTGTTGTCGGCGAGTTTGAATCTGCGGCGGGCGAGAAGCAAGGTTGCTTCTTGGCTGTCGACGCGGACGACAAGGCCCGGCAGCACTGCGATTTGCTGGAGGCGTGAGGTGGTGGTCAGCGTCCGCTCCTGGCCGGTGGCGGCTGTTGTCCGACAGGCGTCAGACATGCTCACTCGGGCCGAAGCACCAACTAGAGCAAGGACATCCGAACATCTTTCGCTCGCGAAAGTGAAGTTGTGGCACGTCGTCACTCTATTGCCGAATCACATGATGGGCACCGTTCTGCTCGAGACGCCCATCTAAGAAGACTTCCGCCGCCTTTAAAAGGGTAGAAGTCCGAGTACCGTTTGCCACAGATTGGGCACTTGTTTCGGACAGCAATCAGCGAGCCGCCGCCCATTGAGACTGCGGCATATATTGCGCTAATCTCCATGGAAAACCGATTATGCAGCCAAACCGTAATTGGCAATGCGGAAGCCACCAAGAAGAATGCAAATAATGAAGTGCGACGTGGTTTTGGCATTGTGGCTACCGAGCTGGACGCAAATTTGGCGGCGTAGCGAGTGTTCCAGATGGAAAGGTTCAGGGCTATTCGCTGTCCGCATTGTGAGGCACGGCCGAACGTCCGCAGTTGGCCGAAGGCCGCCCATTGTTTGCGCGCTCAAGCCAACCTCGCCAGACGCTCAATACCGTTGGCTAAAGGCTCCCTGTCGTGGTGGTGTGGTACCCGGTGAGCCTGCCGCCCTGCGTCTCCTCGGCTCCGGTCCCCTAGTGAAACCGCGTTGTCGAGCTGTGGCTCTACTTCTGAGGTTTCCCAAGGTGCTGGCGCACCGCGTCGGCACTGACGCCGACGGTAGTCACGGCGTCGCGTAGCTTTGTGAACCGCCCCGGATTTTGAGGAGGCTCCTTCGATTGAGAATGGAGCCAAGATGAGAAAGTCACCGAAGTTTTCCCCTGAGGTCATGGAGCGCGCGGTGCGCATGGTCTTTGACGCC